>CAYZAH010000014.1:0-10539 GCA_964475805.1 uncultured Pirellulales bacterium
TCGGTGACGCGATGGACGAGAACGCTCGGGACACTGATCAGCGCCGGTGTGCCGATCCTCGACGCCATCAACGTCACGCGCGAGACGGCGGGCAACGAAGTGTACGCCAAGATGCTCGGCAACGTTCACAATTCCATCCGGCAGGGCGATACGTTCGCCGGCCCGTTGCGTCAATCCAAGACCGTCGACCTGATCGTCTCCAACATGGTCGCCGTCGGTGAGGAAACCGGTGACTTGGACAAGATGCTCTTGAAAGTAGCCGACAACTACGACGAACAGGTGGACGTGCTGGTGGCCTCGCTGATGTCGATGCTCGAGCCGATTATGATCGTCTGCCTCGGCAGCATGGTGATGACCATCGTGCTGGCGATTTTTGCTCCGATGATCCAGATCATTACAACGCTAAGCTCCTCCGCCTCATAGCGGGACAAAATACAGATTGCTGAATAAAGCGAAAGACTAAAGAGTAGTAAGGAGAAAAGAAATGAGTCCAAACACAAGACAAACGAGCAAGAGAGCAGCTTTCACGATCGTTGAGCTGCTGACCGTAATGAGCATCATCGTGATTCTCATCGGTCTGCTTGTGCCGGCGTTGAACAAAGTCAAGCAGTACGCCACGAACGTCAAGCAGAAGGCCCAGTTCCACAGCATCGACGCGGCGCTGGAATTGTTCTCCAGTCAGTTCGATGGATACCCCGATTCGTCCTTCAGCCCGGCGGGTGCGACGGGACAGTACGCCTATTGCGGTGCGGAAAAGCTTTCCGAGGCCCTGATGGGTCAGGACCTGATGGGTTTCCATCCCGATTCAGTCTTCCGAAGTGATGGAACAGCCATTCGTACGCTGGCCAACGGGACCGCCGTTTCGGTCGACTTGTACACGCAGGGCACAATGGCGGCGCGTCCCGGGGCTTTCCTGCCTCTGGAAAATGCCAACGCCTATCCGCTGGACGAGATCTACACGAACGCGGGTGACTTCAACCCTCGCGCTTTTGTCTTGTGTGACGTGTTCAAACGCGTGACAAACAAGCGCACGGGCAAGAAGATCGGGATGCCGGTGCTCTACTACCGGGCCGACACGTCCAAACAGTCGCACGATCTGCTGAATCCCAACAATCAGGACAACATCTACAACTGGCAGGACAACGCGTCGCTGTTGGCACTCGGCATGCCGTGGGATCCCGATGGACGTCCTCCCAGGCTTCTCCGGTTCGACGGGGATTCAACCGGCGCTGCGGCTGAGCCCGAAGGGATGAGATTCTACTGGAACATCTGGAACGAGAAAGTGGCCGTTTCGAGGCCGTATAGAGCCGACTCGTACATTCTGATCTCCGCGGGCTGGGACGGCGAATACGGCACGGCGGATGATATCTGCAATTTCGATTGGACGTTCAGAGAGGATTTGCAGTAACGAGGTGATCTCGCGGAACACGGACGCGACTTTTGCCGCCGTTGGGTACTCAAGACTGTGAGCAGGAGATCGACTATCGCGCGCGACATTGTCGAGATTGGGTCGCGGGATTCAAGATGTTGAGGTCAGAAGCCTTCAACCGCCGCAAGTGTATCGTTTGTTGCCGCGTTGCTGTTTTCGCTCATCGACATGAGATATGAAAGAGGCATAACTGTGAAACCCGAGAGAAGAAATACCGGACTCACATTGATTGAGCTGCTCATCGTGCTCGGAATTATAGCACTGCTGGTGGGTCTGCTTTTGCCGGCTCTGAGCGCCGTCAGGAACGTCGCTAAAGAAACAAAGCAAAAAGCCCAGCTCAGCACCATCGAGCTGGCTTTGACCGCCTTCAAGAACGATTATGGCGACTATCCGCCCTCCAATTGGACGCCGCCCGATCTTGCCGGCGGTTACTGCGGCGCCCAGAAGCTCACCGAAGCGCTGCTCGGCTGGGACCTGATGGGATTCCATCCAGATTCCGCCTGGCGTTCGGATGGGCTCGATAAGACGGGCGGAGCGGGAACGTATGACCCGGCTCAAACAAGAGACAATGACGGTGACGGCGTTCCGGATACGTTTCGTGAGAGGAAAGGCACCTACCTTGAGCTTGCCACCGCCGACGCCTTCAGGCTTGGACATACCACGGAACATGACGGCGTGTTTCGCGAAGCGTCCGGGAACTTGTTGAGCAGGCAGCAATTCATCAGCCAGTATTCTCTGGATCCGGATAGATATGTGTTGTGTGACTCATTTGGCGTAAAACCGGTATCGCTTCCGAACGGAAAGCGGATCAAAGTCGGTTCTCCAATTCTTTACTACAGGGCAAATACTTCAAGTAAGATATGCAGCGACAACATCAGCAATTACGACAATAACATTTACAGCTTTTATGACAATATGTTTCTTGTTCGTATGGGTAGCGTGAAAAATCGGAGAACTCATCCGCTTCTGGAACCGAGTATCTTTTATTCGTACCAATACGGAATTTTGGATCCGAAAGTGACGGCGAGACCCTGGCCCTATCGGCCCGATTCTTACATACTGATTTCTGCGGGAGCGGACGGTCTTTACGGGACAAACGACGACGTTACGAACTTTGGTAACTAAGTCCCCCGGTGACACGTCGTTCGCCCGATGTCCCGGCGAGTTGACATGATGAAAACTGGCAACCAGGAACACGGCTTGAGCCTTGTCGAGATGTTAGTCGTCGTAGGTATCATTGCCATTTTGGTGACGATGGTCATCAGTGTCGCCAGTCGCATTGACAACCAGGCAAAAGAGAAGGGGACCAAGAGCATTTTCGCGCTGCTGGACAGCGCGCTGCAGGAATATCACGAGTTCACGGGCCATTACCCCGAACAATCTGAGCTGGATACAGCGAAGGCTGCGGACCACAGCGAATACCTGTTTAACGAGCTTGATTCAGTGCCAAGCGCTCAGAAGATATTGGAGAAGCTGAACGGTTCGACTGTGCAGGATAAGTATACGCCGGACGGGACGACGGAAACGATACCGGAGTTGTACGATCCGTGGGGAACGCCGCTGGACTATCGATACGTCGCGGGCGAGAATTTTCCGCTTCTGGTATCGGCCGGGCCGGACAAAACGTTCGGCACGCCGGACGATATAAACAACAAATAGGAACGAAAAGCATCGATGAGAACGAGCAATAGACAATCTGGCTTGACACTGACCGAGATGGTGTTCGTCGTCGCCACCATAGCTCTATTGCTCGGTCTGGGTATGCCGGCCGTTCGCGCGCTGCTTGGCTCGTTCGAGTCCGAGTCCGGCGCCAAGAGCATGATTAACGCCGCTTTGTCCAATGCCCGAGCGATTGCCGCGAGAGACCAGCGATACGCGGGCGTGCGATTTCAGCAGGACTCGGACGGCCGCCAGTACATGATTTTTATTGTCCATGATTTCGAAGAGACGGACTTGAGTCCGGGTTTTCGAGCAGTCGAGGGTCTCAAGCCTATCAAACTACCTGAGAACTCGGGCGTCATGGATTTGATGGTCAGAACGAACCATGGCACGAGCGCCGCCGCTGCGGCCTCGTCGCTGGACGAGCCGCTTGCATCGGCCTATCTTGACGATGAGAATTATGTTCGAGACGCGTCCACGTTTTCGATTGTCTTCACACCGACCGGCAAGCTGATCATGCGTACCGTCCGGGTAAGGAACAAGGATGGGATTTATCAGCCGGACAATGGAATCGCCGGAAAAGAGTCGATGGATGACGTCTTTAATTCCCCCGTGAACATCACGAGCTATGGTGTGGGCATGTTCATTCAGGATGATTATGCTGAACTGGGCCTCGGTGCGGAATCAAGTCGAAACCGGTTTGTCATATATGACAAGAATCACTTTGATAAGCTGGACCTGCAAGGGAAGTTCAACTATCTAAACAGTCTGGCGCCCATCTATATCAATCCTTATACGGGGACGATGATTTCGCCGAAATGAGAAGCGCATGAGAGGCAGAGTACGTCATAGCGGTTTTTCTCTTACCGAGGTTTTATTGGCTGTCGGTACGCTGGCCATCGGAATGATATTCATCGGCGGCACGTTTCTCACCGGCATCTACTTTTCAACGCTCTCGACAGAGCGAACGATAGCTGCACTCGTGGCCGACGAGGCTTTTGCCAAGATCAGGCTGTACGGCATCGATCCGACGAACTCCTCTTTGGCGTCAGACCAGCTCGTTTCCTTCGAGACACTGAATCCCATCGACGCCGGCGAATTCGCTTATCCCTCAACAAAAACCGTGGGCGAGAAGCAATACTATTGGTCCGCGCTGTGCCGACCCGTGCTTTCGGACTCGACGAATCGGCTCATCCAGGTCACGGTCTTCATCAGCAGGAAAATCGGCAGTGGAACGACGTATCCGCCGGACGGAACAACGCGACCCGTTCCCGTTCAGGTTGGCGTCTCGACGTCCGGCCTTGGTAATCAGGACCAGAAACGTATATCAACGACGGCAGCATCATTGTGGACAACCGGACGGGGTTGCTTTATCGTGTCATGCAGCGCACCCCCGAGACACCGAATATCGTCAGGCTCGACAAGACCTGGTACGGCCAGACGACGGATTCGGTGTGGGTGGTTCCACCCCCCGTCGGCGGGGGCAGAAACCCCTGCATCGCGGTATACCAGAAATTGATCAGTTTTTAGCGATCAGAAGCAGTCTCTTGGGCAATGAATAACGGACAACGAAATATCAAAGGTTTCACACTGGTCGAGCTTCTCGTGGCGATCGGGATATTGGCGATAGTCATTTCTTTTGCCGGGGTGATCTTTAACGTCAGCGTCAATGCGCAGCGCACGGCCATGGCCAACGCCGAAATCATGCAAAAGCTGCGAGCCATTACCGGCCAGCTCAACGCCGATTTCAGGGGCTTGCGAAAAGATGATGAAATCTTCGTCGTCTGGGTCGCCAAACCCTTGCCCGCTAATGCCGACTACAAAGACGAAAACCTCGATGGATACGAGAGATTCGACCGGATCATGTTCTTCACCGACGGTGACTTTCGGTCATACGGCGATGATCCTACGGTCCACGGCAACGTGGCCAGAGTCTGTTACATGATCGCCAGACGGGACAACGTCAGGGCCGAACAGCAGGACAGAACCAAACGAGTGTTGGCAAGAACGCAGCATATAATGACAGCCGATCCGGCACTGACAAACTTTTTGGACCCGAACAGTTTCGACGCTGTACAGTGGTCCGAGTGGAACAACCAGTACGAATACGATAAGATGTCGGCGGAAGCGTGGATGAACCTGTCCTGGGAGAACAAGCGGGACATGCTCTCGGTGATCACGGATACAACGGTCGGGACCAGCACGGTCGACGAGCAAGCCAGGGGCGCGATGGTCGATCCCGCGGATGCGAACTCCATCCACATGCTCCTGTGCGAAGGCGTCGGCGAATTCAAGGTCCAGGGCTGGTACGAAGCCCAGCAACGATGGATACCGGAAGTCGATCCGGACGGTGATGGGGATTTGGTCGACACGAATTTCTTCAGTATGGACGATCCCAACGTCCCCGGCGTGCTCTATCCGTATCCTCCCTACGGCAGTGTCCGAATCAATCACATCAGCGACTATCCCAGGGAGGAGATCGATGAGGAGCACTTCGACGAGATTCCGGGACTCGGGCGGGCGCTGAAGTTCACCTTCACACTGTTCGATTCCAAAGGCATTATCAAGAACGGCAGAACCTTCACACACATTGTCTATTTGGATTAGCCGATAGTTCATGGATGGTTTTGATACGAGATATGAGTAGAGAGCCACACATCACGAGCGATGAGAGACGAGAGGCGAAGGACAAACGCGCCGGCTCCGCGCTGATCCTGGCGGTGGTCCTGACAAGCCTGTTGGCCGTGCTCGGCGTGCTCTTCGTGATGGCCTCCCGCGTGGACAAGATGGCGACGTCAGCCGTGGCCGAGAATAAGGAGCTGGACTTCGCCGTCGAGTCGGTCGTCGCCGAGATATCACAAGAGCTGACCCTGGACGTCCCGGGGGTGGCGGGCCAGGAATACTATGATTATTCCGATGCCAATGACCCCTGGCTGGCAGCTACCGAGCCGTATGAGGTCGGGGGAGATTACTATTGGCGGCAGATAAGCGATCCTTAC
This sequence comes from uncultured Pirellulales bacterium, assembly GCA_964475805.1. Lineage (GTDB taxonomy): Bacteria > Planctomycetota > Phycisphaerae > Sedimentisphaerales > Anaerobacaceae > JAFGTG01. The sequence continues at coordinate 6,088 of CAYZAH010000014.1, forward strand.
CACAAGCTTGGCTCGGACCTCAGCCTGCAAGCCGAGATCGTCCCGGAGTACCAGGACGCCGGCGACATTGACGAGGGCGTTATCGCCGACGCCGACGGTGACGGTGTGGGCGACTCCCGATGGGTTGTTGTGCCGGACATTAGCAGCACCAAGGGAAAGCCCATCTACGTGGCGATCAGGATCATCGACAATGGCGGTATGTTGAACGCCAACACGGCGTACCAGTTCGACCCGAACGATCCGAATACGACCATGCTCGATATCGGCAAGTCCAGTCAGTTGAGGATCAACCTCATGGCCCTCGCGGGCGCGCCGGGGCAGCCGCCTGCCAGCACCGATGAGATAGACCTGCTCGAAGCAAGAGCGAATCCCAACGTGGGTCTCAACCCGTTCGACCTGAGCAGTTACGAAGAAAACGTCATTTGGCGCTATAACCAGCCCAATGGTCCTTATACCCCCTTTGATATCTCGGACGAGCTCGAGCTTCGCTACAGATTTCTGCTCAATCACGAGGACATTGACACGCGTCTTGAACAATGGGGACGATTCAGGACCGCCGCCTTTTCTACTCCCATCAGTTCTTCAGGCGAAACGTTAGATAGCTGGTTCGAGCGGACCGGTAACTACGATGCTTTCGATCCGAATTATTCGTATCGGCACATAGCCACAACCTATAACATGGATCGAATCATACATCCCGAAGGGCCGGATTCCCTCGTCAATCCCGGTCTTGGCTATCCGAAAATGGTCAATGTCAACGCGGCCGACGCGGGAACGATCTCTTACGCGATATCTTCGGCGCTTCAGCAGAGCGATCCGAACACTCTGGTTCTCGCCGGGCTGAGCGATCCGTTGGCGATCGGAAAGCTGGCCGCGCAGCTCGCAGTCAATATCGTCGATCTGCGCGATAACGACGCCGACGTGTCCGTTCTGCAAACCGGCGATTCTTCCGAAGGTACGCCCTCTCTTTGCTACGGTTTCGAGGCTCAGCCCTTCATTAGTGAGATCGCCCTTCAAATCAGCCAGAGCGCCCCGGATAATTCATCGAACAATCATTTTGCGGTCGAGCTGTATAATCCGTTCGACGTAGACATCGGCCTGAGTGATTTCAAGCTGGAGATTCGCCGACATGATGGCGGGACCGTTGGTACCGTGTCCCTCGCGGGCTACGCGATTCCGGACGGTAGCCGGTTCATCATCACTAACAGCTACGACGCATCGAGCGCGTTCGGCGTCGATAGTCTGATCTCGACGGGCGGCGGCAAAGAAGATCCAAATCTCGTGCTGGCCGTTTATGATCGCGTGCCAGAGTCCGATCCGCCGGCTTTTGTGCTGAGGGAAAACTATGACGTTTTTCTGTTGAGACGAGTGGGGGGGACGTCGGGCAACGACATCTACCTTGACAAACAGGAAACGCAGCCTCTCTGGTTCGACCCGAATGACTCCAACGGTGTCACGGAAGGCTATGCTCGCCCCGACGCCAATTGGAACATTGTCTATCAGAACATGGTCCCCGAGTCGAGCATCACGTTGGGCGGCGACAACGGATTGTCTTCCGATCGAAAGAACTACAACTTCTACAACTTCGCTAATGCAACCGGCAGTTTCGTCTCCATAGGCGATATTGCGAGGGCACTTATCGTAGGTCCGAGCACCGACCCGAATGATATGATCGGCGTGAGGCTCGCGTCGGAACCCTCCGAAAGCACTATCCGGATCGATTTGCAGAATCCGGTCTATACGCCGATTTTCAACTACCTGACGGTTATCGATCCAACGAACCACGGCCAGCCGGCCGCCGAAACCAGAATCAAAGGTCGAATCAACATTAACACCGCACCTTGGTTCGTGATCGCCCAGTTGCCCTGGATGCAACCTGAGATTGCCCGGGCGATCGCCACGTATCGCGATACGATTGCAGGGGCTTTCGAGGGCACGGCTGGGCTGATGCAGGTGCCTGAGATGGGCTACTATGCCTATAGTCCAACTTTCGCCAACGTTGATCTGAACCAGTTGCCCGATCTGACTCCGGGCGACGGCGCCGTCAGCGATTTTGAAGAGCGGGACCTCATTTTCTCGCGAATCAGCAATATCATCACGGTGCGAAGCGACGTGTTCACCGTCTACTTCGTCATCCGTATTGGCAAGGATGGCCCTCAGAAAAGAGTCCTCGCCATCCTCGACCGCAGCCAGGTCATCTCGCCCGAAGACAAAGTGAAAACCGTCGTCCTGCACAGCGTCTCGGACCCGAGGTAAGAGATTTTCGATTCACGATTTGCGATTTGAAATCGGCAATCGCAAATCCTCAATTGTCAGCGCTTCAGCATTTGTATGATCTGGGGATGGACTTTTTCACTGGCTGCGATGATTGGAAATTCGCAGCCGTCATAACTGTCCATATCAATGGGGAGGATTCCTTCTCCTTGCCAGTTCGTCACGACGGCGCCCGCCGCCTCGGCGATGACCAGCCCGGCGGCAAAATCCCACAGCTTGGGCGTATTGGCAATAGTGGCGATCAGACAGCCCTTCGCCACGTAGGCCAACTGCAAGGCCGTTGAACCGAGGTTGCGAAATCGCGTCTTTTGCATAAGCTCGCAAGTCCAGGGCGGGATGCCGTCCTCGAAATGGCTGTCTAACCCCACGCTGGCAAATTTGTCTATCGCTTCTTCGCTGGCGGTAATTCGCCGGCCGTTCAACTGGGCCTCACCGCCCACAACGGCGCTGAACATGGACTCCGTAGCCGGCTCGAAGATCACGCCGACAATCGGCTCGCCTTCGTACATGACGCCAATGCTCACCGCGAAGAGCAGCATCCGGTGTGCGAAGTTGTTCGTGCCGTCAATCGGATCGATCACCCACCAAAGCAAATCCGAACCTCGCGGCGGCTGCTTGAACATCTTGCCCCCGTTGCCTTCCTCGGCGATGAAGCCGTGATCGGGATAGGTCTCCTTGATACGGTCGATGATGATTTGCTGACAGCGTGCATCGGTCTGGGTCACGAGCTCGTTGGCACTCTTTGTGGAGACCTTTGTGTAGTCGATCTCCTCCATCGCTCGTTGGCCCCCAAGACGCGCCGCGACGATAGCCGTCTCCAGCATTCGGCTCAAGTCTTTTTGCTCTAAAGTCATAATTCTGGATTCCCGATTCCGGCTTCCGGATTCTCGTCGAGCATCGAGAGAATCTTGACATAACCACGCTAAATCCATATTCTATCACCGTGGTGCAGACAAGCCAACAGAATTCGGATGAGCGGAAATTGGAAGACAGAGGACAGACGGCGGAAGGCGAACGCCCGAGCGATACTGTCTCAGTCAGCAGCGACGAGAGTTCGGTCCGTCCAACGTCCCTCGTCCCTCGTCCCTCGTTTGTGGGCCGCCGAGCATCGGCTCGCGAGAGGCTCATCGCAGCGGCGGTCGGTATAGCTATTACCGCTTTCTTCGGCGTCTTTGCCGTAGCGGGACACAACCGGGTCGATATGGGTCGATGGCTCGGCTATTGTGGGTTCCAGCAAAGGACCGGTTTGCCGTGTCCGACCTGCGGCATGACCAGGTCGGCTCTGGCCTTTGCCCAGGGTAATATCCGCGAGGCGTTCTATACGCAGCCGGCCGGAGGTTTGCTCTGTTCGATTATGGTCGTCGTGGCACTTTTGGCGTTTGCTGTCGCTGTCTCCGGGATATACTTTCGTTTTATCCAGCGTTTTTTCGCGGAGGTCAGACTCAAGCACATGATCCTGGCTCTGCTTATCGTTCTTGCCGCCGGCTGGGCAGTTACCTTAGCCCGAGCCCTGGCGACCAGAACGTAACCGCGGCGAAGACGTTAAGTGTGCGGGCGGCATAGACTCTCCCATCCTTCAGGGATAAGCATGGCCCGTCATTTCCTAAAGGCCGTGGACGGGGAAGATGCTGGTCTTGATTTTTTGGATGGTGGCGTCGATGGCGGGGGTGACGGTCTCACGCTGCGATTCGGTGACGGCCAACGCTCTGTCGTGCAGCCCGCCTTGCCATTCGGTGCTTTCAAGCAGGACGCCACCCACGAGGGGGTGAAAGGCTTCGCCTTCGTCGGCGCCACAGAAGATGCTCCAAGCCAGGGACCAGGCCCGCACGGTGTTCTCGACGTTGTATCCGCCGCCACCCGTGGCGAGAATCGGTTTGTCGAAACTCAGCAGATGGTTGATGATCTTGACATAGACATTGTTGGTCAGGCGCAAGTGAGCGAGAGGATCGCCCGCGAGGGCATCGGCGCCTAATTCAAAAACGATGACGTCCGGCTCGTACGCGGCGATCAGCGGTGGGGCGATGGCCTCAAACGTCTTCATGTAGGCTTCGTCGTACGTGCCTACCGGAAGAGGAACATTCACGCAATAGCCCTTTCCCGGGCCTTCACCGATCTCGTCCTCGAAGCCGGTTCCGGGAAAAAGCGTTTTCGGGTTCTGATGGAACGAGATCGTCATCA
>CAYZAH010000014.1:10639-17506 GCA_964475805.1 uncultured Pirellulales bacterium
AAGCCGGTTCCGGGAAAAAGCGTTTTCGGGTTCTGATGGAACGAGATCGTCATCACGTCCGAGCGGTCGTAGAACGCCTGGGCGACGCCGTCGCCGTTATGGACGTCAATGTCGAGATACAGGACGCGCTTGCCCCGCTCGGCGAGCACCAGGCAGGCCAGCGCCACGTCGTTGATATAGCAAAAGCCGCCGGCGCGCTCGGGGTGGGCGTGATGGTAGCCGCCAGAAGGATTGAAGGCGATTTGGGCCTCGCCCGAGAGGATCAGGTCTGCGCCGACGAGCGTGCCTCCGACCGCCAGGGTGCTGTACTCGTAAAGGCCCCTGAAGATGGGACAATCGTCCGTGCCGATTCCCATCTCGAGCGCCTCGGCGGTCCAACGTCCCCGCGAGGCGGCCCGCAATGCGTGCAGATAGCGAGCGGTGTGAAATTTCTTGAGCACGATTCTGTCGGCGGGCACCGGCGCGACTTCGCGCGCATTGCCGCCGGAAAGCAGTCCCATCGAGTTGATGGTTTCGCGGACGCGTTTGGCTCGTACGGTGTTGAAAGGATGCTCCGGCGGGTAGTGGTACTTCTCCAATTCCGGTGAATAGATGAACACAACTTTATTCATTCTCAAGGATGACCCAACACAAGTTACTTTGCATCATGCAGACGTCTCTCTCGTCGTTGAGATTGCTTATCACGTGTTGTCATTCGTCAGATCGTACGTGATATCGTACGCGTCACCGTCGAATGTCGTATTGATTTTATAGCCGGAGTTATGGAAGATTGTGAGCATCGGCTCGTTGTTCGGCAAGACCTTCGCCCAAAACTTCTTGACGCCGCGCTGTTTGGCGATTTGCGTAATGTAGTCCAGAAGGAACGTTCCCATCCCCTTGCTCTGCCATTCGTCCTGCACGACGAATGCCACCTCAGCGGATTGGGTCTTCGGATCGAGGAAATACTGAGCGATGGCGACGATCTCCTCGCCCGAGACGCTGGGCACGACGCCGACGATGGCCACGTCCTGCCGATAGTCGATGTTAGTGACGCGCTGCATCTCCCGGTGGGGGAACGACATGGATCGCGTCATGTAACGGGTCCGAACCGATTCCTCGCTCAGCGAGTACATCATCTCCGCAAGGGCCGGCTCGTCGTTGGGCTTGATGGGTCTAAAGAATATCTCCGTGCCGTCCCGCAACGTCTCATACCGTTCGAGTTCTTCTGGATACCCGACCTGCTCCCAGGACAGCTCGATCTGGTCTTCGTAAAGGTAGTTCTGCGCTTTCGCTGCCTGGATGAGCTCTTTTCTGAATTTCGGGTGGGCGATGTGGATCAGGTCCAGGACTCTCTCTCGGATACTCTTGCCGTGCAGGTAGGCGACGCCGTACTCGGTCACGACGTAGTGAACGTCACCCCGCGTCGTGACCACGCCGGAGCCTTCAGTCAGGCGCGGCACGATCCTGGAGATTTGGTCGTTCTTGGCGGTGGAGGGCATGGCAATAATCGCTTTTCCACCCCGGCTGCGTGCGGCGCCGCGAATGAAATCGACCTGCCCGCCGATGCCGCTGTAGAATTGATAGCCTAACGAATCCGAGCAAACCTGGCCGGTCAGGTCGATCTCCAGGCCGACGTTGATGCCCACCATTTTCTCGTGCTGGCTGATGATGAACACGTCGTTGACGTACTCGGTGGGGTAGAACTCGAAAAGCGGGTTGTTGTCGATGTACTCATACAGTCTCTTCGAGCCCATACAGAAGCTGGCAATGATCTTTCCGCGATTGAGCGTTTTCTTCGCACACGTGATGGCCCCACATTCGACCAGGTCGATAATCCAGTCGCTGAACATCTCGGTATGGACGCCGAGGTCCTTTTTGTCTCTGAGGAATTCGGCCAGGGCCTGAGGGATGCGTCCGATGCCGCACTCGATCGTGCTGCCGTCCTCGACGAGTCGCGCGATATTCTGGCCAATCCGGCGGAGCGTCTCCTCCGGTTCGGGGACCGGAATCTCGATGATGTCCTCGTCGTAAGGAACTAACACGTCGATGGCGTTGACGTGGACGAAGCAGTCGCCGAACGTGCGAGGCATGCGGGTATTGACCTGGGCGATGACGTACTTGGCGTTCGCAGCGGCCGACTTGACAATATCGACGGAGACGCCGAGGCTGCACAGGCCGTTCACGTCCGGCGGCGTAACGCTGATCAAGGCGACGTCAACCGGAATGCTCCCGGTCTCGAACTCGAGCGGTATTTCGGAGAGGAATATCGGCGTGTAATCTCCGATCCCTTTGGCAAACGCGTCCCGAACGTTGTCAGCGATGAAGAAGCTGTTCATCTTGAACTTCTCGCGAAACCTCTCGTCCGCGTAAGGCGCCGTGCCCATTGTCAGCAGATGAATGATGTGCGCATCGTAGATCTTGCTGGTGTGCTCGACCAGGGCATTGACAAGATGCTGGGGCTGGGCGCAGCCGGTGCCGATGAAGATGCTGTTGCCGGACTTGATGAGTCGCATCGCCGCCGGGGCGTTCTTGACCTTATCTTTATATCGTTCTTTCCAGTCAAACTCTTGCATGACGAAATCTTTCTAAACTTGTTCTACGCTGATTCTGGCATCGACGGCGATGGGAACCGTCCCTTCCGGCCCGACCATATAGGGGTTAATGTCCAGCTCTTGAATTTGCTCGAATTCAGTCACGAGCTGTGAGAGCCGCTGCAATCCTTCGGCAATCGCGCCGATGTCCACGCCTTCCTGGCCGCGGACGCCTTTGAGCATCTGATAGGTTTTGGTGCTCACTAACATCTGCTTGGCTTCTTCGCCCGTCAGCGGCGCCAGGTAGAAGGACACGTCCTTGAGCACCTCGACCATCGTTCCGCCCATGCCGAACATCATGAGCGGACCGAAATGCGGGTCGCGCTTCATTCCGAGGATGACTTCCTTGCCGCTCCGGCACATCTCCTGAACGAGCACGCCGAGGATGTGAGCATTCGGAACTCTTTTGGGTATCCGATACATCATTAGATCGAAGGCGTCTTTGACGGCTTTAGCACCGCTCAGGCCGACCTGGACTCCGTCCACGTCCGACTTGTGCAAGATGTCGGGCGACCATATCTTCAACACAACGGGAAAACCAAGCTGCTCGGCGATACTTGCCGCCTGCTCGGCGGTCGTTGCGATGGAGCCTTTCGGCGTGACGAAGCCGTATGCTTCGAGCACTTCTTTCGATTCGTTCTCCGCGACTTCGCGAGTGCCCTGACGCAAGTGTCTTTCGATGATGTTCTCTACTTTCCGGCGATTGACGGGAAAGAGCTTGACGACGCGTTTCGGCCTGGCCCGCCAGCGGGCATAATCGGCCACGGTTTTGGCGGTGGCCACGGCGCTCTCGACGGCGTCGATTTGCGGGATGTTGCCCCGGCGCAGGAGTCGGACGCCTTCCAGGACCTTGTCCGCCCCGAGGAAGCACGTCAGGATGGGTTTGGCGGGCTTTTCCTTCGATATCCGGATAATCGCTTCAGCGGTCCCCGCCGGCTCGGTCATGGCTTGAGGCGTTAGGAGGATCAGAATAATATCCACGTTAGGATCGTTGCGCACCACGTTGAGGGCGAATTCATAGCGGTCGGCGAGGGCGTCTCCCAGGACGTCAATCGGGTTGTACAGATTCGCCGCCGCGGGTAGCTTCGAGGCCAGCTTCTCGATGGTTTCGTCCATAAGCTTTGCGAAGGTAAGGCCTTGCTGTTCGATCGCGTCGGCGGCCATGATCCCGGGACCGCCCGCGTTGGTGATAACGGCGACGCGCGGCCCGGCCGCAAGTGGCTGATGTGCAAAAGCCTGGGCGTAGTCGAACTGCTGCTTGATCGATGTACACCGAATGATACCCGCACGGGCAAAGGCGGATTCATACGCCGCTTCCGCACCGGCCAGGCTGCCCGTATGGCTGGAAGCGGCCTTGGCGCCGGCGTCAGTCCCGCCCGATTTTATCAACAGGATGGGCTTATCGTGGGAAATCCGCTCCGCCTCCCGGACGAATTGGTTGCCGTTGCCGATGCTTTCGAGATAGCCGGCAATGACCCGCGTATCCGGGTCTTCCGCCAGGGCTTTGATGACGTCCAACTCATCGACGTCTGCTTTATTACCGATGCTGACCAGCTTGCTGAAGCCGATGTCGTTCGCGTTGGCCATGTCCAGGATGGCCGTCAGCAGGGCGCCGGATTGCGACAGATACCCAATGTATCCCATGGCCGGAAGGGCTCCGCCGAAGCTGGCGTTCACTTTGTTGGCCGGGGTGATAACGCCGAGACAGTTGGGGCCGATGATCCGGATGCCCGCTCTCCGTGCGATTCTCGTGATCTGTTTCTCCAGCGCGTCACCCTCCTTGCCGATCTCCTTGAAGCCGGCGGTGATGATGACGACGGACTTGGCGCCTACGTTCGCGCATTGCTCCATGATCGAAGGCACGATCTTGGCCGGGACGATGATAATCACGAGATCGGGCTTCTGCCCGATAGACGCGAGATCGGGGTAGCAATCCAGACCTTCGATCTGCTGGGCCTTGGGGTTCACCGGGAAAATCTTGCCCTGGTAACCGGCGTCGATCATGTTTTTGAGGATTTCGTAGCCTACCTTGCCTTTTTGGTGCGAGGCGCCAACGATGGCCACCGATTTCGGGTTGAAGAAGCTCTCCAAACTCATGGTAATGACCTTTTCAAGCAAATGCTAAGTTTGACAAAAGGGATATCCTATACTATCCGACGCGCCCATGCAAAGCATTCTACACTCTCAGCTCGGGAGTGTCCGGCTCGATATGGATGACGATGTTGATCGGGCGGGCGATCTGCTCTTCCATAGCCTTCTCAAGGGTCTCGCTGATCTCGTGAGCGGCGGTTACACTCAAATCCGGATCGACGAGGATATGCAGATCAAGGAAGACCTCTCTGCCGACCGTTCGCGTTCGGAGTTTGTGCCATTGGCGTATCGACGGATTGGCGTTGATAATGTTCTTAATATGCTCGACGGTTTCCGGATCAACGGCGCTCTCCGCCAGCTCGCGCATCGCCTCACCGATGATCTTGACGGCCACCCAGACGATCATCAGCCCGACCGCGATGGCGGCCACCTGGTCGCCGTGGGTGAAGCCGACGGCTAAGGCGACAAACCCGATCGCGACGGCCACCGAGCTCAAGGCGTCGCTGCGGTGATGCCAGGCGTTGGCGTACAGGGCGGGGCTGTGCGATTGAATCGCCACCTTTCGCGTCGCTCGATAGAGCCATTCTTTGACGGCTATTGAGATAATGGCCACGCCCAACACTTCGTAGTGTACCGGCGTCGTCTCGTCCCGGGCGATAGCCAGGGTGGCCTCATAAATCATGGCTCCGCCGACCAGGGTGAGGATCAGGGCGACCAGTGCGGCGGAGAACGTCTCGGCTCGTCCGTGACCGTAAGGGTGACGCTGATCGGGCGCCTTCGAGCCGAGGCGCATCCCCAACAGGACGGCGACATCTGTGATAAGATCAGACAGCGAATGAATCCCATCGGCGACCAGGGCGAGTGATGCCGCGAGCAAGCCCACCAGGATCTTAATAATCGACAGGCCGACGTTCAGCGCCATGCCGAGATACGTTATGGATCGCATTTGTCTGGCGGCGATTTCGTGCTTGGTCGGGTCCATCAGTCCAGCTTGCAGACGTAAATCTCATTGACAAAATCGAGATCACCGAGCTCTTCGACGGCCTTCGCATCGGGTTCCTTGTCCAGGCTGACGGCGAGCATGGCCTTTTGCTCGTCGGTCTTTTGTCCGACGCCCATCGTGCAGATATTGATCTGATGCTTGCCACAGACCGTGCCGACGGCGCCGATGACGCCGGGTTTGTCGTCGTTGAAAATCACCAGGGCCGTTCCCCGTGGCGTAACTTCGATGGTGAAGCCGTCGATCTCGATGATCCGCAGCCGCGATCCGCCGAAAACCGAGCCGACCACGGTGCGTGTCACCTTGTCCGTCTCGACCCGCGCGCTGAAGCTGGCGGCCACGTCCTTGACTTCCGCATTCTTGGTTTCGTCGATGCTGATCCCGCGTTCCTTGGCCAGGACGGGTGTGTTGACCATGTTCAACGGCATCTCGAAATGCTTCTGAAGCAGCCCGATGGAAAAGTTGAGCGTTACCGGCTCGGTAGGCAGCTCGGCGATAGAACCACGATACTGGACCTGAACGCTTTTGATTTGGCCCGGGGCGATTGTGCTGAGCACCATGCCGACTCGACGCGCCAACTCCGCGTACCGGCTGACAATCTGAGGCATCGCACCCGTCGTGGAAGGAGCGTTCAGGGCGTTTCGGACCGGCCCACCTTTGATTGCGTCCACAAGAATTTCAGCCGCCTCGACGGCCACCTCGATTTGGGCCTCCTCCGTGCTAGCGCCCAGGTGGGGCGTCACAATGCACTGCTCGAACTCGTCAAACCGTGTGTTCTCCGGCGGCTCCTTGGGAAAGACGTCCAGGGCCGCCCCGGCGATGCGCTTGGCGGCAAGGGCTTCATAGAGGGCATCTTCGTTGATGATACCGCCGCGGGCACAATTGATCAGACGCACAGTGGGCTTCATCATGTTGATCTGCTCGGCGCCGATCATGTTCAACGTTTGCTCGTTCTTCGGCACGTGGACGCTGATATAGTCGGCCTGTTTGAAAATTTCGTCCAGGCTGGCACATATTTGCACGCCAATCTTCTCGGCGTCGGGCGGAGCCGCAAGCGGGTCATAGCCCAGGATCTTCATGTTGAAGCCTTTGGCCATCTGCGCCACGGCCATACCAATCCGGCCCAATCCGATCAAGCCCAATATCTTGTTGTTCAACTGGTTGCCCATGTATTTCTTTCTATCCCAGGCGCCGCCCTTGAGGCTG
>CAYZAH010000015.1:0-10254 GCA_964475805.1 uncultured Pirellulales bacterium
GTTTTCTATGGTGAGCGGCCCAGTCCCACCGCTACCGGGTGGGTAAATCGATGGTCGTGCGGTGCAAAAATGTATTCTGCATAAATCCTCCTATGACCGATAGTTAATGTCGCTCCGGATGAATATATTTGCTTGTTTGAGTCGGATTCTGTAGTCTGTTCCGACTATGAAACAGAGATTATGGCTTTCACTGATCACATGTCAGGATTGCTGAAGTCGTACCATAGGTTGGCTGCATGAGTAGGGGGGCTGGGGGGCCGAACTCCTAGCGGAGGATGTTCGCTTTCTCTGCAAAGGAGAAGTCTGTTTCGGTATCATCGCATCTGTGAGCAGCGTGAAATGCGATGGAATTTCTGTGGAGAGGTGAAACGCATCCCTCATCGGCTCAAGAGTTTTAGGCTGGGATGAGTTTTCTTACCTTACGGGCAAGAATACGCAGCACGGCCTTGCTGCTTTACTGGTTTTGCTTCAGAGTGACCATCATTATAATCTGAAGAATATTAAGATCTGTTTCTGGTTTCACAAGAATTCCAGATGGAGAAGTATAGTGGAAAATCCTTAAGTCTGGATTGTCCTATTCTTGACTTCGAAAGAGTTCAGGTTCACAATAATCACCTGAGAGAAAGGATGTTGTTTTAGACAACGAAGAAAGACTAATATGAAAAGAACACTTCTTATAACGATCATTTGGCTACCCTTTGTTGTCGATGTACAGGCGGCTGACTGGCCTATGTATCGAGCAGATTCCACTCGAAGCGGCTATTCGCCGGAACAACTGCCTGAAGAACTTGCGCTGAAGTGGACCTACCAATCACCACACCCACCGACACCTGCATGGCCGACACGCAACCGCCAACAATTCGATCGTGCCTATCAACCTGTGATCGCCGGCGGAGTGCTCTATTACGGCAGTTCCGCCGATTGCAAGATATACGCCTTGGATGCCGTCACAGGCAAGGTTCGCTGGACATTCTTTACCAATGGCCCCGTACGGTTTGCACCGGTCGCGTGGCGAGATCGCCTTTTTGTAGCAAGCGACGACGGTCAACTGTACTGCCTCACCGCGACCAACGGTCAAGTGCTTTGGAAGCTGCGCGGTGGCCGAAAAGACGATATGCTCCTGGGTAATGATAGAATGATTTCTCGTTGGCCCGCACGTGGGGGGCCGGTAATGATTGACAATGTGCTCTATTTTGGTGCCGGAATCTGGCCGACCGAAGAGATTTTCATCTACGCGATCGATCCCGCCAGCGGCAAGGCGCATTGGTGCAACGATTCTTCCGGCGGGATCGAGATGGATCAACCTCATCCGACCGCCCGGGCTAAAAGCGGGATCGCCACCCAAGGATATCTTGCAGCGTTTGAAAAGTCGCTGTTTGTTCCAACCGGTCGAGCCGTACCGGCAGTTTTTGATCGAACCGAGGGTAAGCTCCTCTATTTCCACCTTCAGCAAAATCAATATCGGGGCGGATCGGATGTAGTAGCTGCTGACGGTCATTTTTTTGACGGTGGAGATATATACACCATCAACAATGGCGTCAGACAAGACAGCATCGGCGTTCAGATTGCCATGCATCCGGATTTTGTGATTTCTTCGGGAAAGAATAGAATCAGCGCCTTCGACCGGCGAAAGCTAATAGTCGATAAAGAGGTAACCGACCGTCGGGGTAATAAGAAGATCGTCAAGGCCCTGACGCCGCCGGCATGGAGCGTTGACCTTCCGCCCGGCGCCTTGGCGCCAGCAGCCACTCTCAAGGGCGCCAAACCACCGGGCGGTGACCTCATGGGAGGAACAGCCTGGAGCCGCCCGTTTTTGTCCGATGCGGCAAGTGCGCTGATCGTGGCGGGCGATCATGTCATTGCCGCCGGACAGAGCAAGGTATTGCTCCTTGACATCCGCTCGCGCAGTGTGGTGTGGGATGCCAACGTGGATGGCACCGTCTATGGTTTGGCAGTAGCTGATAGCCGACTTTATGTGAGTACGGACAGCGGGATGATCTATTGCTTTGGTGGTGGGATTGGACGTCCAGAAGTCTGGAAAGCCAAGAGTACGGAGCCTCAAGTGGCTAAGAATGCAGCTTATTCAACAGCAGCCGAAGAGATTATCCAACGAACCGCTATTACCGAAGGCTATTGCCTCGATTTGGCTTGTGGCAAGGGCCTGTTGGCACTCGAACTGGCCCGTCGTACGAAGCTTCAAATCTATTGTGTTGAACAGGACCGGGCCAAGGTCAAAGCTGCCCGGCAGTTGTTCGACTCGGCGGGACTCTACGGCGTTCGAGTGACGGTCCATCAAGCCGATCCAATGCAGGTGCCGTATCCGAATTACTTCGCCGATTTAATCGTTTCTGGCCGGTCGGTTACTGAAGGGCCGAGCGCAATTGACATCAAAGAAGTGGAACGTATGCAACGTCCATCTGGTGGAATAGCATGCTTTGGCCGACCCGGGGCTATGCAGCAACTTGTGCGAAGTCCGTTGGAGGGCGCCGGGAATTGGACGCATCAAAACACGGACGCCGCCAATACGCTCTGTTCTAAAGATACTCGGATCCATGGCCCACTCAGGATGCTCTGGTTTCGCGACACCGACTTTGTCATGCCCAGCCGCCATACTCGTGGACCGGCCCCGCTGGTAGACAAGGGCCGCATGTTTACCGAGGGATTAAACGCACTTCGAGCAACGAATATCTACAACGGACGAACATTATGGGAATACCCGCTCGAAGGTATTCTCTTGCCGTACCACAGGGGTGAATCCAGTGTAGGAGTGGCCTGGACTGGTAGTAACTTCTGCATAGGCAACGATCGCGTCTACGTGCACACCAGAGGTAAATGCCTTTGCCTCGATGTGAAAACCGGGCGGAAGACAGCCGAACTACAGCCACCTCTACTCTCCGACGGAAAGCCTGGAAAGTGGGGATACATTGCCTACAAGCAAGGCACGCTGTTCGGTACATTAGTGAACGAAAAGTACCTCATTAAAGGGTGGGCTTCCAAATGGGATACCAGCAAGCAATTCACCGAGTCGGTGCTGGTTTTCGCAATGGATGCCCGAACCGGGACACCCAAGTGGACTTTCGAACCCGAACATTCCATTCGCCACAATGCTATTGCCGTCGGCAAAGGATGCGTATACCTAATCGATCGCCCATCGGCTCCGGCAGACAAATCGTTCGATCTGGCCGGAGGTCAAAGTGAGGCGAAACGGCGAGCGGCCGCTAGTGGCCGCAGCGAGGAAGAGGAACTCCGTGGATTAAGAGAACATCCTACCGGTCGGTTAATTGCGTTGGATATGGAGACAGGCAAAATCTTGTGGAAAAGCAGCGACGATATATTCGGCACAATGTTGGCTTTCAGTGCTAAGCACAATGTGCTATTGATGAGCTATCAGCCCGTCCACCAAGCATCGCGGCTTTCGGAGTGGGGCAATCGGATGGCCGGCATACGTCCGAGCGACGGGACGCGTTTGTGGGATGTTAGAGCCGAATATGAATCCCGGCCGATCCTTAACGACCGGACCATCTATGCCCAACCCGGGGCTTGGAACCTATTGAGTGGTGAACGATTACCATTCACGTTTACGAGATCGTACGGTTGTGGTATTCCGGTTGGCTCGACTCGGATGTTGGTGTTCCGTTCCGCTACGCTCGGTTATGTTGACCTGGTCGGAGGCACCGGCGTGACAGAGAACTACGGTGGTATCCGGCCGGGTTGCTGGATCAATGCGATCCCTGCCGGGGGGCTGATATTAATGGCTGATGCTGCCAGTTGGTGTACCTGTAGCTATTTGAATCAAGCAACCTGCGCCTTGCAACCATCGCACTAAAGATCGAGAACAAGCTGTAGTGCGCTTGTCAACCGTCCATAGGACCACTGTCGGATCGAAGAACCCGTACGGTGCAAAAATGTATCTCGCATAAGTTCTATGAGTAATAGTCAATGTTGCTTTGGACGAATATATTTGCTTTTTTGAGTCGGATTCTGTGGTCTCTTCCGACCATGAAACAGAGATTATGGCTTTCACTGGTCACATGTCTGGCTTGTTGTATCGACAAAGAGCTCTACAAGGCGGTTCATTACCTGCGAGAACAGGTCCGAGTCCTCATCGAGCATCAGGAAAAACAGAACAAACGTATCATATTGACCAGCAGACAGCAGATGCGCGTGGCGGCCAAGGCCAAACGGCTCAGTCGAAAGACGCTGGAACAATGTACAGAATTGTTTACGCCGGGCACGATCATGCGATGGTATCGGAGACTCATTGCTGAAAAATACGATGGATCTCAAAATCGCATATATGCTGGTCGACCACCGATTCCACAAGAGGTCGTGGATCTCGTCATTCGGTTCAAGCAAGAGAATCCCCGCTGGGGCTATAGGAAGATTAGAGACCAAGTTGTTTATCTGGGCTACACTATCTGTAAGTCCAGCGTCAAGACCATCTTGATTGAGCACGGTTATGATCCTGAACCAGCCTTAACCGTTAGATCCACCTGGCATGAATTCATCAAGAGTCACTGGGAGGTGTTGAGTGCTTGTGATTTCTTTACCATCGAGCTTTTAGTAGGGCACAGACTGGTCCGCTGCACAGTATTCTTTGTACTGGAACTTGCTACACGGAAGATCTTTTTTGCTCTTATCAAGCCTGGACCTGATGGGTCCTATATGCTTCAGGTAGCGAGGCTTCTTACTGATAGCGAAGATGGTTTTCTGAAAGGAAAACACTATCTGATCCATGATCGCGATTCGTTGTACAGAACCGACGGATTTCATGATATTCTAAGAGCTTCTGGTGTGGAACCAGTGAAACTACCTGCTCGCAGCCCAGATTTGAATTGCTACGCGGAACGCTTTGTCAAATCTATCAAATCCGAGTGTTTGGATCATTTAATATTGTCCTCAGTGAAGCATCTTGAATATGTCATTGAGCAGTATTGTGAGTACTATCATCATGAACGGATTCGTCAAGGGGTAGGGCGGATCATTGAATCCAAGCACCTGATTGATGAGAAGGCAGAGATTGTCTGCGTTGAGCGTTTAGGGGGATTGCTGAAGTCGTACCATAGGTTGGCTGCATGAGTAGGGGGGCTGGGGAGATGACAGAAAGCGGAAGATGTACGCACTGCCGACAAAGAATGAGCCTCTGTTAGCGTATGTTTTCTCTCAACCGTCCTAATACAGCCGAAAGTCTCCAATGAATCAAGTTGCATATCTCTATGACTCAAGAGTTTGGTGCCGGGATGAGTTTTTGAACCCTACGGGCTGTGCCGTCCTTACGGATAGGCAGGCCCCGACCGCCTTTGCTTCATTTGAAGAACATCGAGATGTTCAACTTCAATTCTCATACGCCTATCATTATCTCACAAAACCCATGGAGGTCAAAGCGAAAATCCTGAGCCATAGTCTTTTCTCTGCACGATCACGTTTCATACCTACTGTCTTCACTGCGAAGGTTTCTTGACCTCAATCGTCACGGCCTTGATATTGTCATCGGTATTCTGCTCGCCTGGAACCGGCGGGATTTCCACCTTGAGGGTGTGCTTGCCAATTGAGGCGTTGGTAGTGTCCCACTTGAATGTGGTTCCTGTACACTTCGAAGGCCCGCCGTAGTATAGCCAGACGCGACCTTGATTCGCGCCGTCAGGATATCCCCATCCCCCGACTACCAAATCACCGTAACCATTGTTGTCAAAGTCACCGATGGTCATGAACTGGACGAAGTTCGTTCGCCCAGGAAACGTAATGGCACGGTCGTAGTCTGGGTTCATGCGGGCCTGTGGAAGGCCGTGATAAAGGTAGACCCGGCCGCTGCTGGCATTGTTTGGATAGCCATACGCGGCGATGGCGATGTCCCTGTAACCATCAGCATCAATGTCACCTACTTCGATATCGTCTCCCCCGAATGCGCTTAATCTGCTCTCCGCTTCAAAAAGGACATCCACCCTGTTAGTCATGCTTTTTCTTTCTTTACCCCAGTACATATATACCCGACCGGAATATTTGTCATAGCCGCGAGCGCCGACGAAGATCTCGGCCCGTCCGTCATGGTCAACGTCTGCGACCTCAAGACCTGATCCAAAATCATCACCGGGATGCTCACCGGTGAAAGTCACATCGCAGACTGCATCCATTGGAGCGCCACCATAGTAGAGGTACGCCCGACCGATTGCATTGCCGCCTGACGGTGCGGATCTCGGCCACCACCGGGTTGCTGCCACCAAATCGCATAGGCCATCCCCGTCTACATCTCCTGACGCATCGATCATCCAGCCAAGAACATCGCCGGGATTTTCGCCGGTCAGGATCAAATCACAATCTGTATCCATGGACTCCCCACCGTAGTAGAGATAGATACGGCCTGTATAATCGTCACTATATCTGTTGGCGCCCACGAACAAATCTTCGTAGCCATCACCATTCACATCGCCTGAGGTACAAGTGCGCCCAAAATTGCTTACAATGCCGGGCTCTCCGTCGATGGTCAAATCGGCCTTTGCGTCTATATCCGGGCCTCCGTAGCACACATAGACTCGGCCTCGCTTGTTGTCATGACCAAGAGCCCCGAGAATCACATCCGGATGACCGTCGCCATTGAGATCGCCGAGCCATCCTCCCTCGCTGAAATAATCGCCCACAGCCTCGCCTGTGAAGATTATATCAGCACTGGTGTCCATGTCCGTTCCGCCAAAGTAAAGATAGGCCCGGCCTTGGTATTCGTTGAAGCGAGACGCTGTGACAAGAAGATCATCATAACCATCACCATTGACATCGCCGTGGTACACGTATTGGCCGAATTGCTGAAGACCCGATACTGGAGAATCAAAGATCAGGTCGGCTTCACCGCCGGCAAGGAGATCGATCGTGCGCTTCCCGATTTCTCTGCGGTCCGTCGAGTCGTTCACCGCCAAGCGGACGGATTCAGCATAGTCCCCTGGATTCTCAATTGTGATGCGGATGGAAATCGTCTCGCCTTGAACGCAGCTCGTTGGCGCCGAAACGCCGCCGATACGTATGTCATGAACCTGGGAGTGCGTTCGCAGCAGTTCTGCGATTTCAGTATTTCCTCTCTGTTTGGCCCAATCCAGTGCGGTTCGACCCCGACTATCTTTCACGGTCACATCGACACCCTGTGAGAGCAGAAGCTCCACTACCTCCTTTTGTCCCGCGATAGCCGCTTGGTGCAAGGGTGTGCGTCCCTGTTTGTTCTTGGCATTCACATTGGCACCTTTGGAAATCAGTAGCTCCGCCAAATGAAGGGCACCCGAGCCGGCCGCCGCGTACAGTGGTGTGTTCTCATCCTGCGTCTTGACGCCAGGCCTGGCACCTTGGCTCAGAAGAAACTCCCCCACCTGTTCCTGGCCCATTGAAGCCGCCCAATACAGAGGCGTCCAGCCCCGTTCGTCATTGGCATCAACAGCCGCGCCTTGTTCAACAAGGTTCTTCACGTGATCAAGGTCCCCGATGCAGGCGGCCCTGTAAATGCCTGAGACATCTGCCCCATTCGCCACGAACAACTCAATCATATCCCGGTTGGCTGCATCAGCGGCATAGCGAAAGGCCGTCCAGCCGTCCGGATCCTTGACATCGCATTTGGCGCCCTGATCCATGAGAATCTTCGCTATGTCCACATTCTCATACCAGACAGCAACATGCAGGGATGGGTAGCCTTTTTCTGGGGTATAGTTGACATCGGCACCCTTACTTACAAGCAGGTCAACCATGTTCGCGTCATTGCTGAAGATACCGTAGAACAATGGCGTATAACCATTCTTCTCTTTGGCGTGAACGTCGGCCCCATTGGATAGCAGCAGTTCAACGATGTCCTGGTGTTTATTCTGAGCCGCGATGTGCAAAGCCGTCCGACCATTCTCATCCTTGGCATTGACGTCTATGCCTTGCTCGAGGAATGCTTTGACCTTTGCCAGATCGCCCAACCGAGCCGCCGCCTGGATCGAAGAAACAGCGGCCCCCTTGGCGACAAGCAATTCGCCAACATCCTTCCGGCCCTGATTCAAGGCAAGGTCAAGAGCGGTCTGGCCAGCGTCGTTCTTAGCATTGACGTTTGCGCCCTTGGCGACGAGTAGCTCTACAATATCCCGCTGACCCGCCCTCGCAGCGGAATGCAGAGGCGTATCCCCGTTGGGATAGCCTCTCCTCCTGGCATTGAGGTCTGCTCCTTTGGCGATAAGCAACTCCACAATTTCCCTGTGTCCCTTCTCGGCCGCATAGTCCAGTGCTGTTCCGCCAGGCCAGTCGTCCTGTGCCTCTATTCGAGCACCCTTGGCAAGAAGTAATGCGACAATATCTTGATGACCGCTTATAGCTGCACGCTGAAGGGGTGTCTTCTTAAGGGAGTCGTCCCAAGCGTCCACTCCAATTCCCGCATCAAGCAGAGAACGAACTAGCCAGACATCTCCGATCGCGGCTGCTTCTTGAAGGGAAAGTGGAGGTTCGGGAGATTCGGTTAGTGTGTAGATAATCCGTCGGTCAACACCCTCCTGTTTATAGCGGTACGGCGCCACGAAAAGCGGGCAGTTCGGCCAGACCTGGGGCACAGATCCTGCCTTCGAATCCATTGCCGCAACGAGATGCAGCAGGGCCAGCGGTTCGAAACAGTCGAATCTTGCATAGATGTGCTGCTTGCTTGGCACGAAGAATCCTTTGTGAAACTGCGTGCCCAAGAGGTTGTCAGCAATGCGGCATGCCATCTTCAGAAAATCAGGCCTGCCCGTCTTTGCATGGACTTCTAGGAATCCAAGGAGAGCGTAGACATCAGAGCAAGTGGTATCGGTCCTCAACTCTGGAACTTCTGCGGGTGTTTCGCCAACCTCCCCAAAAGCATTTCCCCTGGCAATGTCCCGTATTATCTCCCACATGAATGGGTCGCTGGTTGCACGGTAGGCTGCCGCATATGCCCAGAAGAAGCGGGCATCGGCGAACAAGGGCCTCGCCGTCGCCCCCTGTGGAGCATAACCATTGGTCTTCTTACATACATACCCTTCAATACTGGTACCGTCCGTGAGGATAGGCACGAACGAATTGTCCCTCTTGCGATAGGACGCCTTGCCCCATGCGGTGAATTCCTGTAAGGCCGCACGGGTGAATTGTTCGCCCTGATCTCCAAGCATCTGGCCGACCCAAAGCAAGCTTATCCATCCCTGAGCTTCAACATTCTCCGGCCAGTACATGTCATGCCCGTTTTCTTCGAAAGGTTGCAGGGGAAAGACCGCCGTACGTGGATCTGAGAAGTGCTGCCTCAAATCATCTCCCAGCGGTGGCGTTGGACTTACGCTGTTGTATACACGAGTCGCAATGCCTGTATGGGGATTTCGCGTGGCGAGGAAGCGATCTATCAATCGCTCGCTCCAAATGAGTGGTTGGTCTCGGTGTGACAGTTGATGCAGAACGGTGCCAGCCTGAATCAGACTGGTAGCAGTAGCAAAGAAACCACCGCCTCCGTATTTACTCTTAAAGAAGGCAGGACCTCCTTTGTACTCATGATTCCAAGGTACTTCGAGGTGGCCTGTCGTTGCGCCAATTCGGTTGAAGTCGAGATTTGACCAATCCATAACATGAGCCGACCACAACGCCGCGATCAGTTTGCTGGTGGCATCGGGATCAACGGCCCACATCAGTTCATAGTAGGGATAATTCACTTTGAAGCACTGGCCTTCCCCTCGTGGCCTGTCCGCTTGTGCATCATAGGCGGCGCTAAGACCCCAACAAAACAGTCCGCTGGGAGCCTGCAAGTTGTCAAAGGCATATTTGACGGTTTCCTTTGCGGCGTCGCGGTATTTGGGGTCTCCTGTTAGTGCGGACAAGCCATCCAAGGTTCGCAATAAGGTCTGCTGGGACGCGAAGTTGGAAAGAATCCATTCTTCTGTCTCAGTTGCCGTTAGGACATCACCTACGGGGCTTATCCACTTCACCGCCTCATGGGTATTGATATTCACACCATCAACAAACAACGGCGTGTGCTTTGGCCCGTACGTATCCCGGCCGTATTTAAGCACGTTATCGGCAAAGGTGCGGACGGCGTTGAGGTATCGGTTGGGGTCGTTTGGATCTGGCGTTTCGGCTGAAAAACAGATAGGCAGGTGGGGAAGGATCAATATAGCGAATGTAAGCCTATGTACACGTTGTCTTCTCATATTGTAACCTCCCGAATACCGAGCCAAGGCGTTCGTACTGTGAAGATTAAGCGAGGCCCGTTGGTCTATATCATATCAAGAATGCTGAGTTTCCGCAAATGCG
>CAYZAH010000015.1:10354-17065 GCA_964475805.1 uncultured Pirellulales bacterium
GGCTCGTCTTTGGCATCTTTGGTCTCAGTTCCCTCCGCCCACTTGTATCCTGCCATCTCCCTGATTGTGTTGGGGCAATTGTGGGAGATAAACAATCTCGGTTTTCCATTCTTCTGAATCTTTAGAGTAGCCTGAACGGCTTCAATCCCAAGGTGGATACCCGCTCAGGTTATGATCGCTCCCGATCTTGTTGTCGTATTGAGCGAGTAGAACGGATCGTGGTTTTCGCTGATCCAGCGATCGAGCATGCCGGATAGGTTAGCTTTGATGTCTGCAAAGTCAGAATTGTTCACGAGATTGTTCAGTTCGTGTGGATCCTGTTTAAGATCGTAGAGCTCTTCGCCGTGCCCGATATAGCGGTTGAACTTGAAAGCGGGCGTGCGGATCATCCGGATCGGATTGACCCATTTCTGTTTGCTGTAGTACTGGCCGATGACGAACGGTCTGGTATCTTGTCGCCCCAAGCCGGTCAGAAGCGGTACCAGCGAAATCCCGTCGCAAGCGATGTCTGGCAGGCCGCACAAATCACGGATAGTGGGCGCGACATCGACATTAACCACATCCAAATCCGTGACGCGGCGGGCCTCCATTGCCCCGAACTGCTTTGGCACTCGGATCATTAGCGGGATGCGCACCAGGTGCTCATACATGAACGGACCCTTGTAGATCAATCTGTTGTGCGTATCCATGTCGCCGTGATCGGACGTCGTGATGATGATGGTCTTGTCCCAGAGACCCTGTTTCTTCAATTCGCCGAGAACGGCGCCGACGTTGCCGTCGTAAAGCGCTGTCTTCGTACGATAACAGTCACGGTACCTCTCCCAGTCGCTGCGCCCTTTGCCCCAGATGACCTTGCCCTGGTCTTCCAGCATAAACTGTTTCTGCACGGGCGGTTTTCCCTCCAGAGTTTCCTGGTCCCAGCACGCGGGCAGCGTGACCTTTTTGTCAGGCGGCTCCACGCGGTGTTTCTCGAACTGGTAGATATCATGCGGGTTGTTGAAAGACACAAATAAGGCAAACGGCTTGATTGACTTAGCCGCCTGCCTCAGAAAGGCTCCGGCATCCTCCTGGGCAGCTTGATCGTTGATCTTGAAGCTGCTCCGGTCCCATCCCTTCGTCGCGATCTGGCGGTCTCCGAGATGCCATTTTCCGAAATACCCTGTAAAGTAGCCCGCGGACTTCAGCTCCGAGGCAATGGTCGCCTGTGAGAGAGGGTTGCCGCCCGCAGCGCCGATGTTGCCGATTACCTCTGTCTTACTGGGATCGAATCCCGTCAGCAGAGACGAGCGACTCGGTGAGCATTGAGGCGTTGTACAGAAGGAATTTTCGAACACGAAGCTCTCTTTGGCCAGCGCATCGAGATTCGGCGTGTCAAAGAATGAATCCATGAATCCCAGCGCGTGCCAGTGCTGCTGATCGGAGAAGATCAGGAGAAGATTGGGTTTGCCGGCGACGTTGTCCGCCGGCGATTCTGTTGTCCGCCCGGTTGCAAGCGCCATACTTGCGGCCAAAGCCCCTTTGACGAATCTACGACGAGATATTGAGTGTTCATTCATAACGCAATCCCTCATGAGGCAAGCCAAAGGCTGGCATCCAATTCTGGCTCTTATCGAAACTGAGATTTCCCATTTATCATCCGTATCAGTCTTCCTGCACGCCACCATGTCAATAATACCAGAACGGCCCGTATTTAGCAGATGGAAACTCACTACCGAACGAAAGCGGAAGGGACAACGCTATCGGTATCGCCGATCCGGAGACAAATCGTCTGTCCGAGCACCGTAGATGGCGGTTTTCTGCCAATCCACCGTTGCTTGGCGGCCCGCTGAGCATTCTACACTTGAATGCCTCCGGGAAACGGCGGTATATTCATGGAATAGAAGACCGGCGATGGTGCCGGATGAAGGCAATATGGGAAATGTCGGATTAGACTATCTCTCGCAAGTGCTCCTTTCGGTTTTTTTGTTGCGAGATCAACGCCTGCACGGTACCCTACTCATGTTTTTTCGTTTCAACGTCACTGCCGAACCGTCTGATCGTACGTGCGGGGCCGGGTTGTCGCGATGGTGCCAAGAGAGACTACCTCTGTCAAGGAGAGATTCGTGACGAAGATATCGATCCATCTGTTTGCCATTGTTCTATGCAGTCTGCCTACGGCAAGGCTATCGGCCCAGGAAGGCTTCACACGTCTGTTCAATGGAAAGGACCTCACCGAGTGGGTTCCCATGGGAACGCCGGAGGCCTTCACTGTCAGAAATGAAGCCATATACACAACGGGGGCCGGGCCTTATCCGTCCTGGCTTCGCAGTGAGAGGCCGTACGAGAATTTCGTGCTCCGTTTTGAGTACCAGACGCAAGGGTGGTACGAAGGCGGCGTCCTGATTCACGCCCCGCTCGATGGACCGGGTTCCAAACTCGGGTTCAAGATCCACCTGCGGCACGACAGGCACGAGTACGGCAGTCGCTCTCCAGGCGCTATTTACGACGTGGCCGCCCCACGCAGGCTCGTCAATCTTCCCTCGGGGCAGTGGAACCGCTGTGAAATCGAGTGCAATTGGCCATTGCTGCGCGTTAGCCTGAACGGGACTCTCATTCACGACATCAACATGGATGCCAACGACATGCTCAAGTACCGACTCCGAAAGGGCTTCGTCGGGATTGAGAATATTGGCTGCCGGGCGTATTTTCGGAATATTGAGATCCGGCCTCTGCCCGACAAGGAGCAGTGGACCAGCGTGCTGGAGCCCAGTATGAAAGGGTTCGATGCGAGCGGAGATGCAAACTGGCAGATCGAAAACGACACGCTCACGGCCAAAGGTCCTGATGGACAAGTGACCACGAAACGACAATTCGAAAGCCCATTCGAGCTGCAAGTGTGGGCCAAGACGATCGTCAACGGCAACGGCGGCGTGCTCTTCAACTGCGGCGGACAATCCGTCGAGGTGCAGTGCTTCAATACTCCGGACAGCACAAACCCTACGGGCAGTCTTTACGGCATTGCCCCCGCCAAACGAATTGTCAGCAAAGACGAAGAGTGGTTCCTGCTGCAGATCTTCAGTGACGGGCCGAACGCCATGGTCCTCGTCAACGGTGAAAAAGTCTGCGCAACAGACAAACTCAAACCTCCCTACAAAGGCGGCATTGGTTTTCAACAGCACACCCCCGGCGCCACAATCCAGTACCGCGGCGCCCGGATCAAAGCATGGCCCAAAGGTTTCTTGAAACGATCTCAAGAGCTAATCATGTGAGGATGGTCTGTCCTATCCCGTGAAGTACAAAAGTGTTTCTCAAACAAGTCGCTCTGGGGATGACAGTCAGCATCCCGGTCCCGTCCAACTGGCAAATCCAGGATTAGACAACCCACCGCATTTCACCACGTGCCGATTACGCCAGAGAATCCCGAGGGGTGTAAAAATGTCGCCATTGATCCCTCTCCATAAGGTAAGACAGACTTGTCACAACTTCCCGGGCAGAGCCATCCCAGACCGCATTGTATTTATGGAACCGTTATACACCGATAACCCGGTGGAACCGAGGGGCATCGCCTCAATCTTTAGCCCTGTTTTGCAGCCTCTTTCAGTTGAGAGAAGAAGAGCCATGTAGGAACCTGTCACCGATTGGTTCGTTAGACTACCGGTTGGGCAATACGACCTCTTCCTTCAACTTCTGATAGGCCTTGTGCCAGGGTTTCTGCCACAAGGCCTGCAAGGGGACACCTTCAACCGACAGGTTCTTGTCAACCATATTGATCTTCTTGCTGTGCCGGTCAATACACCACTGCTTCATGCCGCCACCTGCACCGCCCTGCAGATCGGCCGGCACCGGGTCCGTGGCCATCGGCCAGGAAGCCGTCCATGTCCCACATCCATACAACGGGACCGTAGGAGGCACATCCAGCCAATTACGATACATGTATTCTTTGCGACCCGCCACCTGGTCATAGAGATAATCATGCCCCACCCAGGCATTCATGGTATAACTGCCCAAAGTGGAAATACCGTCCGTGCGATTCCATCGCCAGGGTCTGTCAGCCTCACCCCATACTCCCGTTGTAACGTCTGCCAGTTGTTGAGCGGTCTCATCAAACTTCGACGCAGGTGCAGAAGGGCACATCAAGATATCAATCACCTTACCCTCTTTGATATCCTTCGCATAATGGTCATTGCCAAAGTAGGGTGCCAGTTTTCCCCACCAATACCCATCCGTCTCGGACCCATCCTTGCGCATTTCAAACCGTTTGTAGTCATAGTCTATCTCGTACAGCTCAAGGGCCTTGGCGGTTTGACTCAAGTTCGACTGGCAAGCGACTTTTCGTGCCTGCTCTCTGGCCTTTCGCAGGCCCGGCATCAGGATCCCCATCAGCACGGCAATGATGGCAATGACCACCAACAACTCAATCAGGGTAAATCCGATTTTGGTCTTCATGACATGTCCTATCGGTGTGTATTATATCACGGGATGCGAATTAATGCAAACTCGATGAAAGCGCCCATCGGCCATACGGGATGGCGGCTTTGGCTCCATCATCCAAACTACCCCCTGGCTGTCCCGGGGTGGGGCGTTTCTATTGGGACAAAAACACTCTCTTCTTGCTCAGGTTAAATCAAGATGGTGTTATTTTTTGCCGAAAGGACACGTTTATCCTGCGGTGGAGTGTTTACACCCTACGGAAAACGATTAAGTCTGAATGAATTCATCATGGCGTCTCTCTCTCAACGGTCTTTGCGGGTGGCTTCTTTGCAGTGAGTCGGAGGACCCACGCATAGGAGCACGGCGGTTTAGACACTGCGACCCTGGGAATGACAATCTTTTCGGCATCGTGCGTCGGCAGAACACCGTAGCCGAGCAGTTCGACCTGGGCGGTTTTGGCGGCGAGTTCCTTGGGGAGGGTAACACTCTCCGGCAGGCTACTGTTGGCGTCGTTGGCCAGTACGATGGCGTACATCGTTCCGTCACGCTTGCGGGTGAACACGCAGTCGCCCTGCTCGTAGGGCTTGACAGGCCGGGTCTCATAAATGGCTTCACCATTGAGCTTCAACCATGCGCCCATAGCCTCGAGCCGTTTGTAGATGAAATAATCGTACTCCCCCCCTCCATCCGGACCGATGCCAATGAGATAATTGCCCCCTCGGGCAACGATTCGGCAAAGATTTTTGATAAGCTCTCCAGCGCTTTTAAATCGGTCATTGGGCTTGTACGTCCACGCCGTGCCCATCGGATCACAGGTCTCCCAGGGGTAGGGTAAATAATGAGTGGGGATATGTCCTTCGGGCGTAATGTAGTTCTCGTTCCGGCCATGTACGGTGCGATCAACGACAATGAGTCCCGGCTGGTATTTACGTGCCATGGCGGCCAGACCGTCCATGTCGATACCAGCATGAGGTGGACGCACGGCGCCGCCGTCGAGCCAAAGCACATCCTGCGGCCCGTAACCCGCCATCAACTCCTCGATTTGCCGCCACGTGTAATCCTTGAATTCACGCCACTCCTCCGGGCGAGAGGATGGATCGTAGTTGGGGCCTTGCCCTGCACCGGGTCCGAGCTCAGGTAGCCAGTAGTGCGGACAATGCCAATCGGCCTTGGAAAAATAAAGCCCCGTACTCAGCCCCTGCCTGCGGAAGGCTTCGCAAATTCGCTTCACTGCGTCGGCACGCGGGTCGGAGTGGAACGGGCAGCGAGGGGACGTGATCTTATAATCGGTTGTCGCCGTGTCCCACATGCAAAAGCCATCGTGGTGCTTGGTCGTTATGATCATGTATTTGATGCCGGCGTCCTTCGCCGTGACGGCCCACTTATCGGGATCGAATTGCGTCGGATTAAACGCGGTAATGAGGTTCTCGTATGCTCCCATGTACGCGCGATCGTCCAGATGCGCGAGTCGCGGAGGCCGTGCATTGAACTCGTGCCGTACGGTGGTCAGGGTCCATGACTCGACAATGCCCCACTGGCTATACGTACCCCAATGGATCAGCAGGCCGAGCTTGCGATCCTGCCACTCGGAAAGCTTTTTCAGCACGGCCGGATCCTTCGGCGGCGTCCACGCCTTGCTGGGCACAAAGACACCGAATTCGCCGCTGGCCAAAGCGAGCCTGCCGCCCAGCAACGCTGTCATGACAATCAAGAAGACGCGGCAACAGTATGCATCATAGTTCTTCTCGCTATCTGTCCCCGTTGTTGTGCGATTCTTCATTGATACTTTCCTTTCGGTATTTGAGTCGCTGTATTCGGAAGCATGGCTTGAAACCGGTTGCGGACAGCTCGGCGTCCGGCTGTATACCAGTCGGGCAGCCGTAAAACTCAACAAACCTCTGATGGTATATACTCCTGCTCGTGCGCTAGGCTTCACACAAATCATTTCAGTACAGATTGGCTAACCTGTTTGTTGTTGCTAAAATCGCTTTCCTCTGTCTTTTTACCGCTGTTTTTTTTACAAAAGAGGAGAATCTGTTCGCTATCTTGGACAGTAGTTTTTAACCAAAAGTGTCAGCTTTCCAGCCCCAATGGGTGGCGGGCAGTTCTTCAAATGTAATGTATACACATTCGGCTGCAATGCCTAATTCCTCTCGCAGTGTTTGACAAGTTGCCGCTGACAACTTTTTATTGACCTCCTTATCCAGGCCACCGATGGACTTAACTGAGACCAAGGCTGCAGCGGTAGACTCACCGCCCATGGTCATGGCAACCTTGTCATGAACGCTGGCCATAACATAC
>CAYZAH010000016.1:0-17022 GCA_964475805.1 uncultured Pirellulales bacterium
CGCTGATAACTCGGCTCAGTCTCTTCTGGGACATCGTCACGTTGTAGAACGGCATTCCTTCGGGAAGGATGTCATTGAATATGCAGCGGCCGACCGTTGTCTCGACAAGACCCGGACTCTCGACCTCGCCGGAATCGGTAACGAGCCTCTCTATGTCGAGCCGGACCTTGATCCTCGTGTGCAAGCCGACTTTGCCCATGTCATAGGCCATCATCGCCTCAAACGAATCCCGGAACACTCGCACCTGCTCGGATTCCGGACCAAGAGGAGGCGCCAGATAGGTCAGGTAATAGTTGCCCATCACCATGTCCTGAGACGGCCCGACCATTGGCGAGCCGTTGGCGGGTGAGAAGATGTTGGCCGTCGTCATCATGAGGATATGGGTCTCCGCCTGCGCCTCGACGCTCAAAGGCAAATGCACGGCCATCTGATCGCCGTCGAAGTCGGCATTGAAGCCTTTGCACACCAGCGGGTGAAGCATAATCGCGTTACCCTCGACGAGCACAGGCTCAAAAGCCTGGACACCCATTCGGTGAAGAGTCGGTGCACGGTTGAGCAGGACCGGGTGCTGGTGAATGACTTCTTCGAGGATGTCCCAGACCTGATCGTCGCGCCGTTCGATCATCCTCTTGGCGCTCTTGATCGTATCGGCCAATCCGTGCTGTTTGAGCTTGCGAATAATGAACGGCTGATAAAGCTCCAGGGCGATCTTTTTCGGCAGGCCGCACTGGAAAAGCTTCAAATCCGGTCCTACGACAATGACGGATCGGGCCGAGTAATCGACGCGCTTGCCGAGCAGGTTCTCACGGAACCGCCCTTGCTTGCCTTTGATCATGTCGGTCAGCGACTTGAGGGGACGGTTGTTGCTGCCCAGCACGGACCTTCGACAGCGGCCGTTATCCATCAACGAATCCACCGCCTGCTGGAGCATTCGCTTCTCGTTGCGAATAATCACCTCAGGCGCGTTGAGGTCCATCAGTTTCTTCAGGCGGTTGTTCCGGTTGATGATTCTGCGGTAGAGATCGTTCAAATCGCTGGTCGCAAAATTGTCGCGTTCGAGCAGAACGAGCGGCCGCAAGTCCGGCGGGATCACCGGGATCACCTCCATGACCATCCACTGCGGCTTGTTCTTGCTATTCTGGACCTGGTTGATGATCTTGAGGCGCTTGGTGAGCTCCTTGATCTTCTGCTTGCTGTTGGTCTTGGCGATAGCCTGCCTCAGTTGGACGCCGATACCCTCCAGATCGAGGTTCTCTAACAAGGCCCTTATGGCCTCGGCACCCATCGAGGCTTTGAACGACTTGCCGTACTTCTCATTGGCGTCCCTGAATTCCTCTTCGGTGAGAAGCTGCCCGACCTTCAGCGGCGTCTGGCCGTTGTCGGTGACGACGTATTCCTGGAAGTAGATGATCTTTTCAAGGTCGGCGCTTTTCATCGCCAGCAGATTGCCTAACCGGTTCGGGATCGCCTTGAAGAACCAGATATGCACGACGGGCGCCGCCAAATTGATGTGCCCCATGCGTTTTCTTCGCACCCGGCTGTGGGTCACCTTGACACCGCACCTGTCGCAGATAATTCCCTTGAACTTCGTCCCCTTGTATTTTCCGCAGGCGCACTCCCAGTCGCGTTCAGGCCCGAAGATGCGCTCGCAGAACAAGCCGTCCTTCTCCGGCCGATACGTACGGTAGTTGATGGTCTCGGGCTTTCGCACTTCGCCGAAGGACCAACTCCGGATATCGTTGGGGCTGGCCAACGAAATCGTCACCGAACCGTAGTCATTGATGCGATCGTAGATACTTCCTAACATGTAATGCCCCTTGCAATCGATATTTGGCAAATCGACATTCGATAGTCACCCTTACAGAACGGCGCTTCCGAGCCGCTTCTTTTCGAGCTGGATATTCAATCCCAATCCCCTGATCTCATTGCACAACACGTCGAACGACAGCGGCGTGCCCGCTTCGAGCGTGTTCTGCCCCTTGACCATGGACTCGTAGATCTTCGTACGCCCCTCGACGTCATCGCTCTTGACGGTGAGCATTTCCTGAAGGGTGTAAGCCGCTCCGTATCCCTCCAACGCCCAGACTTCCATCTCGCCGAACCTCTGTCCGCCGGTTCGGGCTTTGCCGCCCAGCGGCTGCTGGGTAATCAGGCTGTACGGCCCGGTCGCCCTGGCGTGAATCTTGTCATCGACGAGGTGATGCAGCTTCATCATGTAGATGTATCCGATAGTCGCGCCCTGGTCGAGAGGCTCACCCGTTCTGCCGTCGTGCAGGCGGGCCTTCAGAGTGTTGGGTATCTGCACGAAGAACTCATCAGACGGCGGCGTCTGTTTGGTTTCTTCCAGTTCCTTCTTTCGCCGCTTGATAAGCTCGTTCGTTTCGGCCGTCAGGTTTTGGATATCGTCCTCACTGGCTCCGTCGAAGACGGGCGTAACGGCGTTGAAACCCAGCACCCTCGCCACCCAACCCAGGTGCGTCTCAAGAATCTGCCCCACGTTCATTCGGCTCGGCACGCCGAGAGGATTCAAAAGGATATCGAGAGGTGTTCCATCCTCAAGAAACGGCATATCGGCCTCGGGCAGAATCTTCGCGATCACACCCTTATTGCCGTGGCGTCCGGCCATTTTATCGCCGATGGATAAGGTGCGCTTGATGGCGACGTAGATTTTGACCATCTGCAATACGCCGCTGGGTAGCTCGTCGCCGTGCTTGAGCGTCTCGACCCGGTGTTTCCTTTCTTCCTGGATGTCAACAATCTTAGTCCAGAAACGATCCACGAGCTTCTGCACGTCATCGCGCAGAGCACTGGGCTTAACCCATTTTATGTTGAAGCCCTCGATCTGCTCGTAGATCACCTCATCGTCCGAACTGGCGCCGACTTTCTGACGCGTCGAAGGATCAACAATGTTGACCTCATATTTCTCATGGATGGCATCGATCATCTGCCTGAATATCAGGCACTCCTTGGCCCTTGTTTGTTTCTCGTATTGTTTGACCTGGACCGCCAGCGCCTTCTTTTGCTCGTCCGTTCCGGCTCCTCGCCGGGTGAACCGCTCGGTCTTGATGACGACCCCTTCGTATCCGCTCGGCAATTCCAGAGAGTCATTCTTGACGTCCTCACCCGCTCGGCCGAATATGGCGTGCAGCAGCTTTTCCTCCGGCGTCAATTCGGTCTTGCTCTTGGGCACAACCTTGCCCACCAGGATATCGCCCGGGCAAACCCTCGTTCCCTCGCAAACTACGCCATGCTCATCGAGATTGCGCAGCGCCCGCTCGCTCACATTGGGGATATCACGCGTGAATTCTTCCTTGCCGAGCCGCGTCTCGCGGACCTCAGCGGTGAACTCGTCGATGTGGATGCTGGTAAAGCTGTCATCCTTGCAGAGCCTCTCGCTTACGATGATCGCGTCCTCGAAGTTGAAACCATCGAAAGAGACAAAACCCACAAGAACGTTCTTCCCAAGGGCCAATATCCCGTTGGCTGTGCCGCCCCCGTCCGCGATGACCTGGCCCGCTTTAACCTTCTCCCCAAGCTGCACCGTGGGCGATTGATTGAGACACGTTCGTTCATTCAGTCCGACGTATTTGGCCAATTCGTATTCATCGGTGTGGTTAATAACTACCCTGGTCGCGTCAACGGCAGTTACGACTCCGCTGCTGTCGGCCCGAACCACCATACTCGAGTTCTGACCAACCACGCCCTCCATGCCCGTACCGACCAAAGGCGGCTCGGTCCTGAGCAACGGAACAGCCTGTCGCTGCATGTTCGATCCCATCAGCGCACGGTTCGCGTCGTCGTGCTCCAGGAACGGAATCAGCGATGCCGAGACCCCGACGATCTGTTTGGATGAGATGTCCACGTAGTCCACGTCTTTGCTCGCGACCTGGGTCAACTCACCTTCCATCCTTGCAAGAACAAAGCCCTCGTGCAGCTTGCCGGTCTCGAAGTCCACCTCGCTCGGCGGGGCGAAGATCGCCCTCATTTCCTCGTCGGCACGCAGATATGCCACTTCATCCAGGACCTTGCCGTTCTTGACCTTGCGGTACGGCGTTAACAGGAATCCGTACTCATCGACCGCGGAGAATATGGCCAACGAAGCGATCAAACCGATATTGGTGCCTTCAGGCGTCTCGATCGGGCAAATCCTACCGTAATGGCTGATATGAACGTCGCGAACCTCGAAGCCGGCCCGCCGTCGGTTGAGTCCGCCCGGCCCCAGCGCTGAAAGCCGCCGCTCATGCGTCAACTGGCTCAAGGCGTTGGTTTGGTCGACGACCTGGCTTAGCTCGCCTCGTCCAAAAAAGTAGTTGATACTGCTTGAAACGCTTTTAGAGTTGATCAAATCCGCGATGCGAACAGTGTCCTCTGCATCTCGCTTCATGCTCATGCGTTCCTGGACGGTCCGACGCAGCTTCAGCAGGCCCTTTCTGATCTCATCGGCCGCCAACTCATCGATTGTGCGCAACCTTCTGTTGCCCAGATGATCGATGTCGTCCACCTCGCCCTCGTTGTTCCGCAACGCGGTTATGTATCGCATCGTGTTAAGAAAGTCCTCGGGCCGAAGCGTCATTTCGTTTTCATCAACGCTTTGGTTGAATTTCCGGTTGATCCTGAAACGACCGACGTTGCCCAGGCGATAGCGGTTCGAGTCGAAGAACTTCTCCGCAAAGAATGTTCGAGCCTTCTCTTCATTGGGCGGGTTGCCGGGCCTGAGCCTTATGTAGAACTTGAGCAAAGCCTGTTCGTGACTCTGGCAATCGTCTTCGGCAAGGGTGTTTAGAATAATCGTGTCTCTGACACTCCGAATCACTTCTACCGTAGCCGATGTCTTTTTAGACTTTTGCTTTTTCTGGCCCTTCGTCGTAGAACCGGCGTACGCGGCCTGTATGAGAGAAACTTTGTCGCTTATCTGGCCGCCAGCCTTAACGAGAACTTCGCCGGACTCTTCATCCACGATCGGTTGGACGGCCCACATCATCGGCGTCAGCTTCTCGACCGGAACGTTTTCCGTCTGATAGAATAAACGCAGAATCTGTTCAGTCGTCCCGTACTCGGGATTCATGGCCCGCAGAAAGATCGTCGCGGGGATCTTGCTGGACTGGTCGATCCGAACGACTAACGTATCCTTGGTCGTTACGCCGATCTCTATCCAGCTCCCTCTTTCCGGAATGATCCTTCCGCCGTGCAAAACCCTGTCGCCTTCCTTGCTCTCGATCAGGAAATCGACGCCGGGGCTTCGGTGGAGCTGGCTCACGATGACGCGCACCGCGCCGTTGACGATGAATTCTCCACCCCCGATCATGACCGGCATTTCACCCAGGTACATCGCCTGCTCGGCCAGATCTTCGCCTTCTTTGGTGCGCAGCCTGCACCATATTTTCATGGGATAGCCATACGTCAGCCTCAACTGACAACATTGAGTAGGTGTATAGTGCGGCTTCTCCAATTCGTAGTAGAGATACTCCAGAACCATCTTCTTGTCGTAACTCTCGATTGGAAACGTCTCGCGAAACAGGG
This sequence comes from uncultured Pirellulales bacterium, assembly GCA_964475805.1. Lineage (GTDB taxonomy): Bacteria > Planctomycetota > Phycisphaerae > Sedimentisphaerales > Anaerobacaceae > JAFGTG01. The sequence continues at coordinate 5,521 of CAYZAH010000016.1, forward strand.
CTTCCAGACCGCTATCCTTTCGCTTCGTAGGAGCTACATCCATTTGAAGGAAAGTATCGTAGCTTTTCCTCTGTATCGCCACCAAGTCCGGGATTTCAACGGCATCGCGTACTTTCCCAAAATTACGGGTGACCTGGTTTGCACATCTATCACGCATGGCTCGTCTCCAGCACTAAACACCCCGAATGCCCCAAAGGGGTAGCCGTCTTTCGTTGTGTGAATCTCAGCTTCCCACAGGTTCGGCCCCCCAGGCACCGGTTTTACGCTATTTCCACTACGGCCCCTGCAGCCTCCAGTTGTTCTCTGGCGGCTTCGGCCTCTTCTTTGCTCACGCCCTGCTTGACCGGCTTTGGAGCGCCGTCGACAAGGTCCTTGGCCTCCTTCAAACCCAATCCCGTCAGAGCTCTTACCTCTTTGATGACCTGGATCTTCTTCTCGCCAAATTCCTTCAGAATGACGTCGAAACTCGTTTTCTCTTCCTGCTCCTCGGCCTGGCCTCCCCCAGCGGGTCCAGCCATGACAACCGCACCACCGGCCGCCGGCTCAATCCCATATTCCTCTTTAAGATAGTCGCCCAACTCCTTGGCTTGCATCAGTGTCAAGGCAACGATCTTATCGCCGAGCTCTTTGATGCCGCTGCTCCAGCTCTTCGCTTCTTTGCTTTCTGTGGCTTGTTCTTCTGCCATTTTCGTTAACTCCTATTACTCAAGACCCGCTGGGTGCCGAAACTACGCCGTCTCGTTTAACCCCGTTATCAAGGGGACAGCCACACGGGCAAGTTCATATTCAAGCTTAAGCCGCCTTCTTCTCGTCGCCTTCTGCGATCGTCTCGAGGCAGCCCGCGATGGCCTGCGCCGGGCCGTTCATGGCAGCGACCAGCTTCCCGGCGGGCGACAGCAACAGACCGGCGATCTTGCTGAGCATCTCCGCTCGCGTCGGCATCTTCGCCAAGTCTTCCGCTTGTGCCGCGTCCAACGCAGAACCATCGAGAAAAGCCCCCTTGATCTCGATCAGTGAGACTTTCTTTCTCCATCCGACCAGTTCTTTCGCCACGTCGACGATACTGTCACCGCCGTAGACTACGGCACATGGCCCCTCAAAAAGCGACGTTGCCGACTCCATCTGCCGGCTGCGCAACGCCCTTCTGAACAGCGCATTCTTGACAACGGACAGTCCAATACCCTTTTGCAGGAGCTCTCCACGCATCAGGTTATTGTCCACCCCTTTGATTCCTTTGATACTTACAACCAGGAACTCCTCAATGTTCGAGTCTGCGATTTTCTTTTCCAGTTCCGATTGCAGCAATTCTTTTACATACTTACTCATCCCGGCACCTTTGCTTTACACACGACTGTCACGGGTTCATTTGTCGATTTACAGTGAAGACCTGAATTCCGCTGTCCACAACAAATTCAGGGCACAAATACTTCATGATCAAAATTCCACGTGCTTTCGCGACTCTCGAATCGCGTTTCCCAGCCTCTTACGAGGAGGACGCTCGCGATGATTCCGGTTTTCGTCTCCGATACCGAGCATCGCACCTAACTCAGTGATTTGCACCTCAGATGCTGACCGTCACGCCCGGCCCCATGGTTGAAGATATACACATCTTCTTTATGTAGGTTCCCTTTGCCGCCGTTGGCTTGATCCTCTTCAGGTGCGAAACAAACGCCTCGATATTCTCGACCAGCTTTCCGACCTCGAAGCTCTGCTTGCCGACCACGGCGTGGACGTTGCCACCGGCGTCGTTTTTGAACTCTACCTTGCCCGCCGCAAACTCAGCTACCGCTGTCGCCACGTCGGGTGTGACTGTTCCATTTTTGGGCGAGGGCATCTTTCCCTGTGGTCCGAGCACTCGGCCGAGCTTGCCTACCTTGCCCATGACCTTCGGGGAAGCGATGGCTACGTCGAAGTCCATCCATCCATCCGTGATCTTCTTAATCAAGTCGTCGCAACCCGCTTCAATCGCACCGGCCTTCTTCGCCGCATCGGCGTCCGTATCTTCACAGAACGCCACGACCTTCTTCTGTTTTCCTATTCCGTGAGGCAGGGAAATGGAACCTCGGACTAACTGATCCGCCTGTTTCGGATCGATGCCCAGGTTCAAAACGCATTCGATGCTCTGATCGAACTTGACCGACTTGAACGATTTGAGCTTCTCAACCGCCTCAGCCAGGCCGACCGCCTCTTTGGTTACCTGCTCGGATTCTTTCTTGTATCGTTTGCTTCGCGCTCGCATAGATCACGTCTCGTTGAGGTAAATTTCTTCACTAATCCACTATTTCTATGCCCATACTCCGGGCCGTTCCTCTGATTATCTTCTCGGCTTGCTCCATGTCATAAGCGTTCAAGTCCTTGAACTTGGTCTCCGTGACCTTACGGAGTTGCTCGGAGCTGACCTTCCCAACCTTTTCGCGATTCGGAATACCGCTGCCCTTAGCAATCTCCGCCGCCTGCTTCAACAGGACCGCCGCCGGAGGGCTTTTGACCTCGAAGGTAAAACTCTTGTCCGCATAAACGGTGATAACAACCGGTACAGTCGTTCCATTCATATCCCGCGTGCGCTCGTTAAACTGCGAGACGAACTGCCCGATATTGACACCGTGCTGACCCAGAGCGGGTCCGATCGGCGGGGCGGGAGTCGCCTGACCGCCCGATGCCTGCAACTTAATCGTAACTGCTACCTCTTTGGCCATTCTTTGTCCTCTTACTGCTGAAAGACCGAGGGCTTAAAATCCTCGGCGAGTCAACTACACCTTCTCAATCTGCCAATATTCTATGTCCAGCGGCGTGCTTCGACCGAATATCGTCACGATAACCTTCACAATCCCCCGTTCGGAATCTATCGAGTCAACGACGCCCTCGAAGTTCTCAAAGGCACCTTCTCGAATCTTGATCATATCCCCTTTCTTGAATTCGACCTTGATGCTGGGCGCCTCTTCCGGCTTTTCGGCCTCCAAGAGCATCTTGGCGACGTCCGTATCCCGCATCGGGGTCGGAACCCCTTCAGTGCCGATGAAATCTCCAACGCCCGCTGTTCCCTTTATCATGAACCATGCTCTTTCCGGAACTCGCCCATCTTCGGTCGGTTCCATCTCCATGAACACGTAGCCGGGATACAGTTTGCGTTTGTGGACCGTCTGCTTGTTGCCGCGAATCCGCTTGATCCGCTCGATCGGCACCTCGATTCTGCCAATGATATCGCTTAGACCTTCCCTTTCAACTTTCTGTATCAGAGCGTCTTTGACCTGCACTTCTTTATTCGCCGCCACTCGTAAGACGTACCACTGCATATTGACACCTTAGTCTTGCATCATGATCGAGATACGATATCAACTGAACAGCCATTGAAAGAAGAGCTGAAAGCCAAAATCGGTTGTACCGAGAAGTGCAGCCATTATGATCACGACGACAATAACGATGGACGTTGAAACCATAATCTCCTGTCTGCTTGACCAACTGACCTTTTTCATTTCGCCTTCGGCTGAAATCATGAAATCCGCTACTGACGGTTTGTTGACCAGCCAAAATATCACAAGAGCCAGGACGACGAACAAACCGGTGGGAACCATTGTGGCAATCCACATCGTTGCTCTATTACTCAGGCCCCAGGAGACGGCCTCCAATTTGCTGTACAACCGCATGCAGCCCAATCCCACTATGATGGCGGCGCCAAAAGCACTGCCCAGTCTTGTGTATTTCCCCTGGCCGCGTTTGTATATGCTAAAGACCATAATCACCTCAAAGCCACCAAGCCCAAGCGATTTTGTTTGCTACGTCCCACTTCGCGATTCAAAACAGGCCAGGAGGGAATCGAACCCCCAACCTTCGGTTTTGGAGACCGACGCTCTGCCAATTGAGCTACTGGCCTACTCAACGGATTCCTGGTCATTCTCTCGATCACTCGCATTTGCTCGATATGAGGGATCTGCACTCGGCAACGGCGAAGTTACTTGCGACGTATCTTATGAACGGTGTGCTCGCGATCGTTCTTGCAGAACTTCTTGATGGACAGCTTCGGCGTGCCCTCGGCGACACTCACATTCGTCCGGTAGTTGCGGCTCTTGCACTTGCTGCACTCAAGCCAGACATGTTCTCTTTTGCTTTTCTTTTTCGCCATAAGGATTCGCCCCAACTTCGCAGGCCCATCCGCCCGCCGGCAATTAGCACCCGTGTCGGCGTTACTATCGACTCGCCCGGCCGATGCTCGCGACTACAACACCGGCCCCAGGATACTGACCAGTCTTTCAAACGACCTCACGCGAGAATCTTCGTAACGACACCCGCGCCGACCGTGCGGCCACCCTCGCGGATAGCGAAACGAAGCCCTTCCTCCATGGCGATAGGCGAGATAATCTCTACCTCCATGGCGATATTGTCGCCCGGCATACACATCTCGGCGCTCTTGCCCTCTCGACTCATAAGAGCGAGCACCGTGCCGGTCACGTCGGTCGTTCTGAAATAGAACTGCGGTTTGTATTTTGCGAAGAACGGCGTATGCCGACCGCCTTCCTCTTTGCTCAGAACGTACACTTCAGAGTAAAACTTCGTATGCGGCGTGATACTTCCGGGCGCTGCGACGACCTGCCCCCGTTCCAATTCCTTCTTTTCCACGCCCCGCAGGAGCAGGCCGATATTGTCCCCGGCCTGACCTTCGTTGAGCGTCTTGTTGAACATTTCCACGCCGGTCACGACCGTTTTCCGGATATCTTTCGAGAGACCCACGATCGCGATTTCGTCGCCTACGTGGACCTTACCCCGCTCAACACGACCGGTACCCACCGTACCGCGGCCCTTGATACTGAAGACGTCTTCGACCGGCATCAAGAACGGCTTGTCTACCTCACGCTCGGGAAGCGGGAAATAATCATCTACCGCCTGCATGAGCTCGTCGATGCACTTGCAGGCCTCATCGTCCTTGCCTTCGCTTTGCATCGCGGCCAGGGCCGATCCCCTGATGATCGGAATATCATCGCCGGGGAACTCGTACTTGTTCAGCAGGTCGCGAATCTCCAGCTCCACCAGATCGATGAGCTCAGGATCGTCCACCTCATCTATTTTGTTCAGGAACACTACGATCTTGGGCACGTTCACCTGACGGGCAAGCAGAATGTGCTCTCGCGTCTGGGGCATCGGCCCATCACCGGCGGCGACGACTAAGATGGCCCCGTCCATTTGGGCGGCCCCGGTAATCATGTTCTTAATGTAGTCCGCGTGTCCCGGACAATCCACGTGGGCGTAGTGGCGGTTGGCCGTCTCATACTCCACGTGCGCCGTGTTGATTGTGACGCCGCGTTCTCTTTCCTCTGGAGCATTGTCGATATCTTCGAACTTCTTGACGGTTCCGCTGCCGCTCTTGTACGCCAGTCGCATGGTAATGGCGGCCGTCAACGTGGTTTTGCCGTGGTCGATATGACCGATCGTCCCGATATTAATGTGTGGTTTTGTACGCTCAAATACCGCCTTAGCCATCTTAGTAATAACCTCCAATGTGCTGGGTTAGCGTTTATTCAGTCCCTATTGACTTTCAAAAGTGATTTGTTCTTAACCTATATGATCAATTCACAGCCAAGATGATTCATTCCCTGAGCTTCGCGACGCCAGGCCCATGTCGCCCGGCGGCCACTTACGCCGTCTCAGCTTGACTCACTTGCACTTAGCTGCTGATGGGGCTTGAACCCATGACCTCGTCCTTACCAAGGACGCGCTCTACCACTGAGCTACAGCAGCAATACCCTCTTCGCCAGTCGCCACACCGCGATGGGAATCGGGCGAACGTCACGTCTTCAACCGGCGGTAGAGGCCGGAAAGTATAAAGCGCCCCTTCTTCCTGCCTGTTCCAGCAACACTAAGAGCGCAGGATACCGATACGTTTATAACGGCTTATTGATATTAAATCGAACAATTTATCGAACGAGCCGCAAAAGTGCAAATACAAAAGAAGAAAAAAACGAGAAAAATTTCGACTTTTTTTCTCTCCAGCTCGAATTTGGCCTGGAAACAGGCCAGACCCGTCACTTCCTCTGGCCGCCGAAGTGCCTATCAGCAAAGTTCATATATTGCTGCCAATCATACTTCGTCAGGGCATGTCGGCCGGAGCGGATATGGTAGCCAATCGTCCCTCCTGTGACCGGTTGATTGAGGTCGGGCATCTGTTCCGTCGGCAGTCCTTCCTCACCGAGCAGTCGGTAGACGGGCGTCGCGTGTTTGCAGGACAGGAACTCGCCGCGAGGATCGGCCCACAAATCTTCGTCGGCACTCGCCACATAAGCCGGGCGCGGCGCTACCAGCGCAATCAACATGTGCTGGTCTACCGGCAAATCATCCTCATTGTCGTCAAATTTCTTGAAATTCGTGCAAAACCAATGCGGAAAGCTCGTATTGATGCGTTTTACAGTCTCCCCATACCGCCGCCGGCTTAGAGCCGCGCCGCCGCAGCCGGAATCGTTTGAGATAACGATCGCGAATCGCTCGTCCCGGGCTCCGGCCCAAAGAGCCGTCTTCCCCAAACGCGAGTGCCCCAGGACGGCGACTTTGCTTTGGTCTATATCGGCATCCGTCTCAAAATAGTCCATCGCCCGGCTTAATCCCCACGCCCACGCGCCGATAGAACCCCAGGCATCCGGACCTCGCTCCTTGTCAAACGCCGGTTGTACCCCGTTCTTGAAACCATCGTCGAAATCCGGATCGATATCTCCATAGTAAATGGTCGCCAGACCATAACCTCGCCTGAGAATCTCCTCGATCGGAAATGCCGAAGCACCCTTGCCCCTCGTCTGTTCCGTGGCACGGTGGTTCTCGATGCCGGCACCGGGTCGCATCCAGCTTTCGCATAGCTTTATGGCGGGATCGGAACAGACCGACTGGTTCCCGCCAAAATTCAGAAGGACAAACGTTGGAACCGGCTTCTCCGCCCTGGTAGGCAGATATATGAGGATATCCATCCGCGGTCCGTCCTTTTTGCCGGTGAAATACACCGCGACCTGCTTGCGAATGGCTGTGCCGCCGAGAGCCTCGCGGTCCTGGTCAAAAACCTTGAACGTCATATTGGGCGGACGGTCTATAGGTGCCCGACCGTAGACATACTTTCGGAAAAGCTCGAGTATCTGCGCCCGGCGACGAGACTTCCACGTCCCGGCATCGGTGACCTTTGCACCATCCGGCATCACAAGCGGATCAGGAAGAGTGTAATCCGGGACTTTCTGCTCGTCGTAGTTGGTTCCAGCTCGGTTTTCCGAGAGGCGTTTGACCAACTCAGGTGACGCCTTCCATCCGCCTTTTGACGTGCCACACAGGCAGATAACGACGGAGGCAACTAACAACGGTGCAACCAACCTGTTTCTAATCATGACGAGTCTCCATTCCCACTGAACCTTCAACATCGGGATGTCGGCCCCCACCTGGTGTGTCTGCCGACGCGGCACAACATCTTGACGCAACTCCCTTTTTATCAAGAGATTAATCCAGCGTCTGTGCTTCAGATTGCCATACCCAGCTAACCGGCCGCCTTCGTCTTGTCCGGTTTCTCTCCTTGCTCTTTGTCCGGGGGCGTCTTCCACCCGGCAAGCCATTCTTGCCACTTCGGTCTCGCGCTGGGGGGCTTCAACTGTTCTAACGCCTCAAGAACAGCCTGTTGCTCCGCTCCCAGGGGTGGCTGCCCGAGATATGCGCTAAGTATCTGGATAATCACCCCGTTCGGATCCAAGTCTCCCTGGCTCAAGTGATTAGCCACTAATCCGGTCACTCGTTTCAGTTGCAGACCTTTCAGTGAAGCCTCCAACAGCCTGGGTACAAAGGCATCTTTATCTTTCGGACTCCCCGCCGCTTCATACAGCATGGAGAAATAGTCGGCGGCTTGCTCGAATTGTTCGGTCTTGAAATACAGTTCAGCCAGTCTCGAACGCACTTCCAGCTTAGTCTCGCCCGCCGTCTTATTCTCCGCGATCTTGAGAAAAGCAATCCGCTGCTCGTTGGAAAGCTTGCTGCCGTCGGACGTCAGTTTACCTATCCATTCCTTCCAAACCGCAACGTCGGTCTCCTTGAGCCTCTTGAATATGCTCAACATAGCCTGCCAAGCCAGATCGCCTTCGGAATTCATGCCTATCTTTGCAGCCAGCGCGTTCAAATCCTGCTCGCCGCCCGCTTGTTCGGCCAAGACAATCAGTTTCTTCCTTAGCGTCTCGCTTGGATCATTGAAGAAGTTCGCCCTAAGTAACTCGAGCGCTTTTCTGACGTTAATATGGGCAAGGCCGTTTACGGCGGCTTCCCTAACAAAATCATTCTTATCCTGAAGAGCGTCCTTAAATAGAGGCTCGAAAAGAGCCTGAGCCTTGGCCTTGCAGGTGCTATCAGGAGCACAAAGACTGGCCATCGCGTTCAGCAACACGCCTCTCAGGGCGCCGTTGGGCTTGTCTTTTTCCTGTTGGTATTTCGCGGAGAGCAGACTCAGATATTTCTCTTCCTCCCCAGCCTCTAAGCCATCCCGCACAAGCAACTTACGAATGACCTCGGCGGCGTCTCGCACCTTCTCATCGTCTTCCGACGCGAGATACTCGCTGGCCGCCAAACCCAAGGTTATACTTCTGATCTTTCTCATTGGAGCCGAAATCTCCGCCGGCGGCCCGGCAAGGGCCGACGAGCACGCAGCTCCGAGAGCAACGAAAAGCTTCGTCCTGACCTGATCATCCTTCTCGACCTGGTACTGGTCCAGCAAAGGTTTTGCAGAATTGAGCCGCTGCATCAGTGCCAGTAATTCAGCGGTGCTTAAGCGAACGTTTCGGTCGGGATCGGGAATAAGGCTGATGAGGACGGGCCCAAGCGCCTCCGGCAATTGGGAGGCCAATCGCCACTTGTAAGCCTTGTCCAAAGCCCATAATCGCACGACGGCTTCCTTGTCATGCAGGTATTCAATTAGGAAATCACATTTGGCATTGTCTTCGGTGATTTGTTTGTAGGTCTTGTCCAACTCGGACAAGTATCGCTTCTGCCAAACATCCATCTCCGCTTGGGCGTGACGCACTTGTGTTTCCTGTCGAATCAGTTGAAACCGCAGGAACCCACTTTCGCCTTCTCGCTTGATTTCTTCTACGTTCTGTTTGCGAGCTTCGGGTGTTTCACCTACGGTTATCCCCAATTTCGCCAAGGCACTCTTCGCTTCGGCGGCCACCCGCTTGTCGTTCTCCCCCAATTCGTCAATCAGCTCTATGAGCCTTATGGTCGGTTCCGTACCCCGACGAAGTTCCAAGGCGCGAATGGCGTTGGCCCTCGTTCTGAACGTTTTCGAACTGTCTTTGATAAGTGCTTCAAGAGGCGGCCCTATCTTCGCATAACCGATGACCAAACTGGCCTTTACCGCCGAATCCGCTTCCGCAGCGTTCTCGCTGGCAAGAATAGCAAGCAAAGGATTGATGAAATCCTGATCGTTCTTTATGGATTTGTTCGCTTCCCTCGCCAGAATCAAGGCATTGCAAACAGCAATACGCGCTTGACTATTTCCGCTTTGCTTGAGCGCCTCAAGTAAGATCGCCCTGGCATTGGGGTCTTCGTCCTCCAACATGACGGTTGCAGCCTCTACGGACCCCTGTGTAAACAGAGCTTCCTTGTTCACCCTCAATTGGGTATTGAGCTGAGTTGTTGCAGGAGGCGCTTCCGCAGGTCCCCCTGGCTTATCCTGACCTCTCCCAATTTGCGCACTCCCTACTGCCAGAATCACAACCAGTAGAAATGAGCGCACTGAGCACATCGCGATGACCCTACAGAAACTTTCTGTTCCCGTGTTTTGGCGTCCGTGCCCATCCATTTACGCATCATGCTAATACCAAGATTTCCCCAAGTCAAACAATATTTATGATTTACGCGCGAAAAATAACGATTTTCAACATTTCAAGGTCTTGGATGAAACTTTTGATGCATCTCCTTGAGCCTTTCCTGGTCAACATGCGTGTAAATCTGCGTCGTCGCGATGTCCACGTGGCCGAGCATCTCCTGAACGCTTCGCAGACCCGCTCCTCCGGTGAGCAGGTGCGTGGCAAAACAGTGTCTCAACGTATGCGCCGTCAGATTTTTCGGCATCCCTGCCCGGCTTGCATATTTCTTGACTAATCTCCAAACCTCAATACGACTCATCGGCCGGCCTGTTCGCGAAAGCAGCAGGAAATTGCCGCTAAAGGGTTTGGAAAGCCTCGGCCTCAAGTTAGCCAGGTAGTCGCTAACTGCCGCAATGGCAACCTTGCCCACGGGAATCACGCGCTCCCTGCGCCCCTTTCCCATACATCGCAAATACCCTATATCCAAATTGAGGCTCGTCGTTTTCAGCCCGGCCAGCTCATCGGCACGGACGCCCGTAGCATAAAGCAGTTCAAGCATCGCTTTGTCCCGAAGATAAAAGGGCTCCTCAGGACATGGAGCATTCAATAGCTTGATAACCTGCTCTTTGCTGCAAACAACGGGAAGCCTCTGCCACGTCTTCGGACTTTCGAGAAGCGAGGCGAAGTCGTCCTCGACAAGCCCCATCAGCTTGCCGTAGCGCAGGAACATCCTAATGGCAACCAGGGCTCGCTTGACCGAGACTTCACTCTTTTGCTCTTGCGCCATACTCCGCAGATAGTCGGTTATGACAGTGAGACTAATCTGCCCCAAGGCGTTGGCGCCAATACCCTTACAATACCTGAGAAAATCTCTCAAATCACGGCCGTAGGCCAGAATTGTGTTCTCAGCCAGGCCCGCTTCGACGGTGAGGTAGTTCAGGAAGTTCTTGATATGACGGCCCAGGGGCAAAGACAATATTTCTTCGCCAACAGATTGTATCTGTGTCGCGGGCATCTGGGTACTCGTATCTCACCCTCCAGACACGAGGTGCAAAATCGTGTCCATTCGATTCGTCAACTGTTTCGCACTGTAGTATCATCATCGGCATTAAAACAGGTGAGGCTTTAGCTGGTTGCCTTCTTAGCCCACGTGAGACTGCGAACTCCGCAATACTATCGATCAAATTCTCGAAATCCACCTCTTGCATTTCAGGTGCGAGGTAATAGAATCTGCAAACATGGACACTATTGCATCGACCCGGCGTGAATTCCTCCGGCAAGCAGCCGGCAAAACGCTTTCACTAACCGCTTTAGCCTTTGCGACCGCGAAGGCCGGCCCGAAAGACGAGGCTTTGCCCCCCGTGCGGGCCATTACGCGCGGCCCGAAGTTCCACTGGTTCGGCTACTACGACAAGCTGGAATTCGATCCGACCGGCCGTTACGTGCTCGGAATGGAGGTTGACTTCGAACATCGCAGCCCGAAACCGGACGATGTCATCAAAATAGGAGCGGTGGATTTAGAAAACGGCAATCAATGGACAGAACTGGGCCAAAGCCGGGCATGGTGCTGGCAGCAAGGTTGCATGCTTCAACGGCGACCCGGCCCCATAGATGAGATAATTTGGAACGATCGGTCCGACACGGAGCCAAAATACATCTGCCACATCCTGAATGTCCGAGAAAACAAGAAGCGAAC
>CAYZAH010000017.1:0-16873 GCA_964475805.1 uncultured Pirellulales bacterium
ACCAAGAATGACCTGCGACTGATACAAGGTATCATTTCAGGATCGTTCTATCGGGAACGTCTCCCGCCTCAAAGTGCTTGTCTATCCATCCACAGACAACATCCTTGCGGCTATCAAAGTGCGCCACGTAGGGTTTTATGTCCAGGACAGGCGTCTGATCCAAGACGTCAACCTCGGTGAAGTAGAGTCTGTTGCCTTCGATACGTTTGATCTTCACCACGGATAGCCCAATGTGATTCGGGCGGTGAGGACTGCGTATCGCAAAGATGCCGTGTGTCTGGTCTTCGAGAAAAGGCTTGCTTTGAAGCCGTTCCTCACGGGATTTGTGGAAGTGGTACAGAAGAATGGCGTGGCTGAATTTGTCGAGGTCCTTAAGTCCGCTGCTGTATTCGTCCTTGAGCTCGACCCAGGCTTCCACATCCGGCTTGAACGTTCCTTGGATCGGAATATTCGTAGGCAGCTTGTATGGTGAGTGTATGGTCCCGATAGGATCAATTTCGATTTTGACAATAGTCGTTATACCGTTCAATCGCCGACCGCCTAACTGCGTCAAGTTTGAATCATTACCTGCAAACGGCTTGATTCTACACTCTTCACCAGCGTCTGCAAAGGATGCTCTCCAGGCCTGAAATAGTCCTTGAACGCCCGGTCCGATTCGGGTAAGCTGTTGCGATGGTAGAATCGAATTTCTCATCGATTGGGTAAAGACAATTTAGGAGACCAATTATGAATTCCCCAATGAAGCGTCGTACATTCCTCAAGAGCAGCGCCGTGGCCGGGGCGGGGCTTGTGATCCTGAAATCGGGCATACTGAAAGCGGGTCAATCGCCCAATGAAAAGCTCAACATCGCGGTGGTCGGTGTCCGCGGTCGTGGCCAGGCTGATTTGAATGGTGTCAAGAGTGAAAACATCGTCGCCCTTTGCGACGTCAATGCGAAAAACCTTGCGGCCGCCGCCGCCGAGTTTCCAAAAGCGCAGACCTACGAAGATTGGCGCAAGTGCCTCGAACAGAAAAACATCGACGCTGTCGTTTGCGCGACGACCGACCACACTCATGCCTTCATCAACGTCTGGGCGATGAACCGCGGAAAGCACGTCTATTCCGAAAAGCCGCTGGCCAACTCGGTAGAGGAAGCCCACATGGTTCGTCAGACCTATCTCAAGAACAGGAACAAGATCGCCACGCAAATGGGCACACAGATTCACGCCAGCGACAACTACAGGCGGATGGTGGAGTTGATTCGCGGCGGGGCGATTGGAACACCGAGCGAGGTTCGCGTTTGGTGCAGCCGGATGCCAGAAGGCGGCAGCTATCTGCCGGAGGTCAAACCGATACCCGACTCCATCAACTGGGACCTGTGGATCGGCCCGACGCATTTCCATCCGTATAACCCGGGATACGTCGGCGGCTGCCTCAAATGGAACCGCTTCTGGGATTTCGGCAGCGGACAGATCGGTGACATGGGTAGCCATATGATTGACATGGCCTATTGGGGACTCGATCTGAAGCTCCCGACAACATGCAAGGCTGAAGGCACACCGTATAATCCGGACACATTACCCCAATGGCTCACCGCCGAGTGGGACCACCCAGCCAACGATTGGCGTCCGGCCGTCAAGGTTTACTGGTACGACGGCGGCAAGAAACCGGGTATGCCCTCGAAGGCGTTCGACAGAGAGTGGCTCTTCAAGGGTGCGCTGTTCAAAGGCGATAAAGGCTGGTTGCTAATGGACTACAGTCTTCGAATCTTCATGCCCAAACTCGATAACGATATGACGCAGTATAAATCACCCAAGCCCGCTGATCTTATCCCGCCGTCGCTCGGCCATCACAAAGAGTGGATCGTCGCGTGCAAGACCGGCCGGCCGACCACATGCAACTTCGATTACTCCGGCGCCCTGATCCACCATAATCTGTTGTCACTGGTGGCTTACCGCGTGGGCAAAAAGCTCGAATGGGATGCCAAGAATCTCAAAGCCGTCAACTGCCCCGAGGCCGACCAGTACATCCACAAGACGTACCGCAAGGGCTGGGTGCTCAATGGTTAATCCTCGATTCGGCTAAGGCCGATGACGTCGGAGAGGTTCGATGGCAAGAAGAAGTAGACGTGCAATCGCCGGCAGGCGGCTTCTAGCGGGCGTGCTCGCGTGGGCTGTTCTGCCGGCGATTGCTTCACGAGGACAGGAGTGGACGCGATTCCGAGGACCGGCCGGGCAGGGGGTTAGCAAGGCCACGACGATTCCCGTCAAATGGACGCAGGCGGACTATAACTGGAAGGTCGCGCTGCCGGGAGGGGGGCATTCCTCGCCGGTGATTTGGGGGGACAAGGTCTTCCTCACCAGCGGCGACCAGAAAGCCGGGCTGGGTATTCTGCTGGCCCTTCGTGCCTCTGACGGACAAATCGCGTGGCGACAAGATTTCACCCTCGCCAGGTACCGGGTGAACACGCTCAACAGCTATGCGACAACGACGCCGGCAGTGGATGCCGATCACGTATACGTGCTCTGGCCCACGGACAGTGAGACGATCCTCGCGGCTTTCGACCACGACGGCCACGAGGTCTGGCGACGCACCTTCGAAGGCGTCCATTGCCAGCATGGAGCGGGCAGTTCCCCTATCGTTGTGGACGACCTCGTTGTCTTTGGCCATGAGCATGAGAGCCAAAGCACGAAGGCGAAGAGCGCCTGGATCGCCGTTGATCGCAAGAACGGACAGACGCGCTGGACCCTGGAACGAAAGACGAGCAACAAGACCTCATATTCCACGCCGTGCGTCTATTCCCGCGATACCAAACCTCAGATCATCTTTGCCAGCTTCGCGCACGGCCTGACAAGCGTCAATCCGCAAACGGGCACCGTAATATGGGAAGTGCCCGATGCCTTCACCAGCCGGGTTGTCGCTTCGCCCGTCTTCGCAGACGGACTCATCCTCGGCACGTGCGGCGACTTTGGCCGGGGCAAACGGCTGATCGCGATTCGACCCGGCCCGGCCGACAAGTCCGGTCCGCCAGCCGTGGTCTACAAAATTGACGGCAATTCCATGCCCTATGTCCCAACTTGCATCGCCAAAGACGGCCTCTTGTTCATGTTCGACGACGTCGGCTACGTCTCATGCCTGCGAAGCGACACCGGCGAACAACTCTGGCGAGAAAAACCGGCTCAGAAATTCTATGGCTCACCGGTCTGGGTGGATGGAAAGCTGTATTGCATCACGACATCGGGAGACGTGGTTGTCGTCAAAGCCGCCGTGGGTTATGAGCTATTGGCCATCAATCCTCTGCGTGAAAAGAGCCATTCCACCCCAGCTATTGCGGGTGGGCGAATGTACCTGAGGACATTTTCACATCTGTTCTCGGTCGGATCGAAGTAGGCACGTGACGACTACTTGAGTTCGTAGTCTGAGGGCTTCAAGCCACGTTTGTGGTTGCCCATGCCGATCTTGTTCGGATCATAGCGTCCGACGAAATCGACGTTGCTCTTGGCCGGGATTTTGTCCTCCATGCCCAGGGCCCAGTAGCAAGCGTTCACCATGA
Organism: uncultured Pirellulales bacterium; assembly: GCA_964475805.1. Classification (GTDB taxonomy): domain Bacteria; phylum Planctomycetota; class Phycisphaerae; order Sedimentisphaerales; family Anaerobacaceae; genus JAFGTG01. The sequence continues at coordinate 3,534 of CAYZAH010000017.1, forward strand.
GGCGGCGGAAACCTTCGTTCTTGAAATCAAAGGCGTGCCCCATCGTCGTGGTAAAGACCTTGGCCGTTTTTCCTGGTTCGCCCGTGTAGGTCTTCGTCCATGCGACGGGCACCAATCTCTTGGCTGGATTCGGCTTGTCGTCCGGATTCATGCCGACCAATACCTGCCCCATGACGATCGGTTTGCAGTCGCCGTTCAGTGTCGTAAGGCCATAAACGTCAGACTCGCCCCAGATGCCATCAATTCCTTTAGCAATGACTTCGTTTCCCATACCTGCAACGATCAAGCCGCGTGTGCTTTCGACTTGGTGATGGCCGTAATGGTTGACCCACGTCTCACCGAAAACCTGTCGGCCGTATCCACCCTTAAGCTCCTTACTCTGCCAACTATACTTGGCATAAGGGCTATCCAGATTCTTCCTGTAGAAGAAGGCGTGAGTGGCCGTTCGTAATCCAATGATGGGCTTACCTGAGTTGGTGTAGTCGATGACATACTTCATTTGTTCGTCGGGTAATTCGCGGAAACGTAAAAACATCACCATCAGGTCCGCCGTCTCAAGAGCTTGGAGACCGGGAATGTTGTCTAACGTCTGGGGATCGATTTCACCGGTTTGTTTGTTGATGGCAAAAAGCACGGTGCACTTGAAGCCGTGACGAACTGCCAGTATTTTGGCAAGCTGCGGCATGGAATCTTCCGAACGGTATTCCTCATCACCAACGAGAAACACTATATGCCGACCCTTGCCCGGGCCTTCCTTTCCTTCGAGAACAGTCCATTGTCCGGCGTTCACCCTGCTACTCAACAACAGAGTCATCCCCAGAAACAGAGTATACACAATCTGCCTCACTGACTTCATTTCCGCTCCTTTCCAATCTTCATCGAGTCTTTGTCTCAACTTGCTCAGAGTTGCCTGTAAATGTAATTCGCGTTAAGAGCCTTTTCAATCTGTGTGCCCGCGTCCTTCAAATGAGCTCTCGTATACGGATCGAGATTCTCATCGTACGCCTGCAAGACGCGGTCGATCTTGTCCTCTTTGAGACGGCGGAGTTTCTCGACTACCAAGGTGGCAATAGGCTTGTAGGCCGCCGTACCATAAATATTCGATTTGCTCAGGTCAATCATAAGCTCCAAATGCTCGCGTTGCAGGTTTCGCCGCAAACTGGAGATCATGGGCTGGCGGTCAGTATATTTCTTGCCCGGCTCCTCGTCCAATTCGCTCCAAATCTTCTTGGTGATCGTATCGAGCAATTCCGGCAGCGTGAGCGCGTCCTGATCCGCCGGAACCAGGAATTCGTTGTCATAAACACGCCGGAGCGTCGTCGGGTACATCAGCCGGGCCAGAACATATACCTGGACGCCCATAATTCTATCATGGATCGGCCAGGTTGATTCGTCCAGAAAAGAAGACATATCGTCAAGCCACTTATCAACAGTCATTCGCTTAAGGAGATCCTGCGTCAGACCGAATGCTTCATCTTTAAACGTATTCTCGATCACGAAATTCAAGGCATCCCGCTGCTTCTTGGCCGGAACGACTTCAATAGGCAGCCGACCTCCTTTGTCACCCTTCTTATCCCGGTAGATATACGCACCACCAAGCCAGTTGGCCATCATACTGACGGCCCGTATTTGCATGCCGAGGGTCATCTCGTAGATTTCACGCGTCTTCGCCCAACTGTCTCCTTTCTTCACAAGCTTGTCGATGATCCGCGATCGGTTGAGCCGAACGATCCGCATCTGGTTATGGGCGTAGTCAAGCGGCTCCTTACTGAGATCATACCGGCGGGCCAGCGGATCCGGACCGAACGTATCCTCATCAGTGCTATATTGCAGCTCTGGCTCAGCGACGCGCTCCAGGATGTCCTTAAGATCGCCATCGTTCTGTGTATATCCGTATTCGATGGCCCATGTATCGTAAGGACCGACTCCGATCATCCCATAGTCGCCCTGGACCTTGCCATCCTTGAAATTCATATTGACCGGCAGGTAGTCCATAACAGAGGATGCCAACGGTTTTTTGCCCTTGATCTCTTCACTATTGATGGCCGCCATCGTATAAAGGCTTGATGCCTTGAAGTTATGGCGCAAGCCCAGTGTGTGTCCCACCTCATGACAAACCAAATCAGCCACAAGCGGACCGATGAAAGACTCGGGGATGCCATCTATCATAGGTTCCTTCTCTTTGTCCTTTTCCTTGTCCTCCTTCTTGTCTGCATCCTTGTTTTCCTTCTTATCTTTGTCATTCGGATCTTCGTTTGCTAACTCGCTCATCAAGGCCATGCTCATCCTGTACATGGCTACGTCGAAAGCCTTTCCGTGCGACAATGTGCACAGACCATTAAGTTGAGAGGTCCGGCCTATTAGACCGTCATACTCGTCATCGCCGATCAAACCGGTATCGACTTGGGTCATTGGATGCCCTCCATAAGGCAAATGACCGCGTTTGGCCAGTTCTTCGCGAAGGTATCCACGCTGCGACGGCGGAGCCAGCCAGATACGAGGATCCCAATTGGGATGATCCTCCAGCCACGCCAGCGTTTCGGGACCGACGCTTTCCATCGCCAGTTCGGGCATAACTTCTTTGTACGTCGTCCAGAAGTGGCGTATCCAGCCGTCAGTGAGAATGACGTCTGCATCGAGAATCTGCCCCGTCTCGGGGTTGATGCGGCTGGGGCCGATCGCCACACCGACGTTATTGTTGAGCCAACGGATGAAGTTGTACCTGACGTCTTCCGGATCCTTTTCCATGTGGGCGCCGGATACCGCATCCTGATAGTAAACCTCAATGGCGTTTGAGATGCCAACCTTCTCGAAAGCTTTGTTCCAATACAGCAGTCCCTGTCTGACCCATCGCCGATAGCGGACCGGGGTCGTGTGCTCAATATAGAAGACAATCGGGTTCTTGGGTGGACTGATCTCCAGTGAAGGATCAGCCTTTTCAAGATTCCAACGCGTAATGTAGCGCACCCTGGTGTCCGGAGCGTCGAACTTGCCATAGTCCTGATATCCGGTCGTGAAATACCCGATGCGCTCATCCGCTTTTCGGGGTTTGTAACCGTCCCCTCTGGGAATTTCGCTGATAGAATAATGAAGCGTTTGCAGACGCCCGCCTTGCGCGGGGATCTCAAATGCAAGCTCCACGTTTTTCGGAAATGCTTTTGCCTCCTTGATCTTTATCAATCTTGAGCTTGAAGATCGAAGACGTGGACCGAAAAACGTGCTCGCGTGTCCGATCAGCAATTCGTCCATATCAATCACGGGAGCGCCACCCGCCATGGTGACAATAGGAACATCCAGAATAACACGGTCCGTGAAAAGCCGCTTGACGGAATCCTTTGATTCCTGGTCACCGGTGGACTTAACTTCGATATTCGGCTCGACCAGTGCCAGCCGCTTGTCGTATCTCTTCCAATACACGTACATATCCCCCGCCTGCAAACCGGCGAAGGAATCTCCACTGGCGACAGTCATGGCGATAAATGTCTTTACCCTCTCATAATTCGATGGTAGGGCGGCGAGCATCTGGCCATCTTTATCACGTTTCCAAACGGTATAGAAACTTTTCTGTCCATCGGCTGTTGAAATAACCTGGGTATAGTCCTTGATCACGTCACTTAACGGTGGGAACTCAGGTTTCTGCTTCTCTTGTGAAGATGCGGCGTCCGTTGCCCCGGCTGCAAAGGTGGCGATTGCGCATAGTGCGATGATTGCCACGCCCGAACCGAGCAGGATACTTCTCATTCTTGACTTGAGATGGTTCATCTCGGAATCTCCTGAAAGCTGCAATAAGATTCTCATTTGACTCTGACCGGCAGTTGTACTGAATCGGAGCAACATACAAGGTGCGCATTCTATCCCTTTTTCGAGTGGATGTCAACGCAGTTGCGGAGTTTTGCAGAACGAAGCGACTTGAAGTGAAATTGAAGAAGCTATGTTGAAATCAGTGGGACATCAATAAACAAAGAGAGGATCAAATCTATTATGGGACCCCACTGTAGTCGGGGTGGCATCGGACAAAAATATATATCTTTTCAGATAGAAAACTGCCGTACAGTCTTATGCGATAACGAATACCCAAAGCGAAAGAACACCTGCTTCGGCGGGGTTGACTTCTTCTTATCCCGCCGAATTATTGATAATCAAGTGTCTGGATATCGACATCAGCCTCTTCTTCTCACGTCTCGACCTGAGGGAGAAAAGATGATTCGGCACTTGGCTCAATGTCTTTGCTACAGAAGCCAGCTTAGGTTCTCTATAGCGACTCTGAGCAGGCGCCGGGCCCATGTGATAGACCACTTTGTTCGTCCCCTGCGGCGTATAAGACTGTTCTGCGTTGTCCACTTTTGGATCCCACACTCCCTGGAAAATCGATGTCACATCCTTGTGCAAACCAGCCCCGTACTCTGCCATTACTTGTCCTTTCGGGCGAATGAGTTTTCTCGTTGTTTGCACAACTTCAGGAGACAGGCATAGACGTGAGAAAAACAGAGGATATAACGACCCTTACCCTAATATTCTTCTCAACACCCTTCTCAATTTACGATTATATCGGAATCGAGCGAGAATGTCAAAAAGAAAGTTCAGGAATTTCTGTCATTTTTAGCTTGATGGCCCGAAAGACGCCCAAACAGGTGATCTAATCCCCTTTCTTCCTTCCAATTTTATCGCACAGGATAGGCGGGAGAAGCAAATACGTGGCGTGCCAGTCCGTGCCACCGTTCTCGGGCGAGACGTCCCGTCACAGCCACAAGTTGGCTCGAGATCGGAGAATGGGACTTCGTATTCTATTTTCCGGATGCGTCCTGGCCGTATCCGATGAGACCACCGTCGGATTTGACAGAACTCTGAGACGGTGCGGCCCAATCCCATTTCACGGACACATGAATGTCATCAATCAGAGTCTTTTGCCGCGACCCTGTGCCGTTATTCTGGATCTGCAACTGGAGCACACGGAGTTTTTCCGGCGTATCGACGAAGCTCGCCACATCCCACGCATCCACCGACTCGTTTGTCCGGCCCTCGCGTGTCGGTGCATTAGCTGAGCGCCAAACCTTCGGATCGTCGGGCCAGTTGGTTCCCACGCTCCATTGGAGTTTTCCAGAGGCGATCTGTCCTTCCTCGTAGTGCTCGATACTCACAACGACAGAAGTCAATGTCGCGTTTGCAGGGATTGGAATGTCCGAAAAATCATAGGCGATGTAGTTACCGGCGCTTATTTCCTGATACTTATCGTCACTGGCTTGAACCAGGCTGACGGTCGCGCTTGCCGATAGTCTTTTCTTGCTCTTTTGATCATAGCCGTCTATCACGGTCAGGGTCGTCGACTTAGGCGGAGACGGTAAGACATTAACGCTGAAGGCCTGAGTTGCAGATTCCGCAACCTCGTCACGGCCGGTGACTTTGACCTCAATGCGCTGAGACGTGTTGCCTTGAGCCTCACTCGGCGTCCACTCGATCAGGCCGGTCGTAGGGCTGATCGTCATACCTGAAGGCTGAGCAACCAACGAATAGGTGAGGTCCTCCGTGCCGTCTGGATCCGAGGCAGTGACGTTGTACACGTAGGGCACGCTCACCATCGCCGTGGTTACAGGTTGTGACGTGATCGTCGGCGGATCATCCACGTTGGCCACGACGACTTTCACTGTTGCCGTATCCATCTCACCTCCCTGATCGACTACGGTATAGGTGAATTCGTCGTCCCCATGGAATTCCGGACGCGGCCTATACGTCACCGTGCGGTCCGCATTGACCGTTACCGAGCCATGCATGCCTTGCGTGATGCGACCTATTTTCAGCACTTCTTTGTCCAGATCGACGTCGTTAGCCAGAACATTCAAGGTTACCGGTGTATCCTCTTGTGTCGTCATCCTGTCCTCGTTGGCGACGGGTGGATCGTTGACAGGCACTATCACGATCGACACGATCCCGGGTTTGCTTTCTGCCTTGCCGTCATTAGCGATAAAGTCGAAACTATCCAGCCAACTGTAGTTTGGATCGGGCGTGTAAGTTAGATTCGGCACATCACCACTCAGCTTTCCGTGACGTGGCTCGGTTACGACGCGGAAGGTCACCGGATCGCCTTCAGGATCGTGGCCTGTTAGCGTGATCTGTGTGGAGGTATCCTCCTTCAATTCAATATTGATATCGTCGGCGATCGGCGCGTCTTCGACCGATGTGATCCTGATCGAAACGCTGGCCGGAGCGCTGTCAACAACCCCATCGCGGACTTTGAACGTGAACTCATCCTGCCCACTGAAATTGGGCTTGGGCGTATAGACCAGATTTGGCTCCGTCCCGCTCAAACTCCCATTGGACGGTTGAGTTACAATACTGTAGGTCAGGGGATCGCCATCCGGATCGGTCCCGGCCAGGGTAATCTTCACCGGCACGTCTTCCGGTGTTGTAAGACCGTCAGAATACGCAGTCGGGGGATCGTTCTCCGGCATGACCTCGATTGACAATGTCGCCGGCTTGCTTTCGGCCTTGCCGTCACTGACGACAAATACGAGACTATCCTCTCCACTGAAATTCGGATCGGGCGTAAAGGACAGGTTTGGAGGCGTTCCGCTGAGCTTGCCGTGCGACGGATTCTTAACGACTTTGAAGGTCAGAGCATCCCCATCAGGATCGTCGGCAGTAAGAACGATGGGTGAGGTCTTGTCCTCCTCGGCCTTCACGCTGGTCGGATGGGCCGTAGGAACGTCTTGAACCGAAGTGACCCGAATGGACACACTTGCGGGTTTGCTCTCGACGGTGCCGTCACTGACCTCGAAAGCAAATTCGTCTTGGCCGTTGAAATTGGGATTCGGTGTGTATGTCAAATTGGGCTCGGTTCCGCTCAGACTCCCATGAGACGGCTTGGTAACCACACTGCAGGTTAGAGGATCACCATCCGGATCGACACCCGCCAGTGTAATGCGCGTCGGTGTATCTTCCGACACAGTGATGCTCTCAGTATTCGCCGTCGGCGGATCGTTGGAAGGCGTAACCAGGATCGACACAACCCCGAGACCGCTGTCGGCCGCTCCATCATTCGCTTTGAACGTGAACGTATCCTTCCCACTAAAGTTCGGATTCGGCACATAAGTCAGATTGGGCGCCGCCCCGGTCAAGCTGCCATGAGATGGATTCGTAACAACGCTGTACGTGATATCATCACCATCCGGATCGTTGCCCGTTAGACTGATAGCGGCGGTAGAATCTTCGGCCACAATCGCCGACTCAAGACTGACCATAGGTGGACGGTTTGCCGTGACGTTGATCGAAACGGTCGCCGGGAGGCTCTCGATAATGCCGTCACTGACGGTAAACGAGAAGCTATCCGTGCCCGTGAAATGTGCAGCGGGCGTATACAGGAGCTTTCCGTTCATGTCAAAATCTGATCCACATGCAATACTCCCATGGACCGGTTGCGCGAAAATCGAATAGTGCAACTTGTCACTGTCAACGTCCTTTCCCGTCAGAACGATACTTGCAGGCTTATCCACCTTTACGGTCACGGACTGTTCACCTGCCGTCGGTGGATCATTGGCGGCGAGGACCGAGAGCGTAACCGTTGCGGTATCGCTGTCCACCTTGCCGTCACTCACTTTATACGTGAAACTGTCCGGCCCGACGTAATTTGAGTTGGGTGTGTACGTCAGATCCGCACCGATGCCGCTCAGACGCCCGTGGGAGGGGCCTGTGATGATGGCGTAGCTCAATTGGTCATCCTTGTTCCGGTCGGTACCGACCAGAGTTATCAGCATCGGCGTATCTTCCTCGAGAGTTGCGCTGTCCGATTTGGCCACGGGCCGGGCGTTTGTCATATTAAGCGACAGCAGAATTACGACAACTGAAGCAAGAATGCCGACGACCGAGACCACAGCGACCTTGAGAGCCCGTGATCGCAAGACTCGTCGAACGGCCTCAGCCTTGGCTCGCGCCTCTTCTTCCGCTCTGGCTTGCGCCTGTAACCTGGCCAATTCTACAGCCTCAGTGCTGGATTTCTTCTCAGCTTCAGCCCGCGCAGCCGCGTCGGCCCGGGCTTTCCTCTCCGCCTCGGCTCTGGATTCAACCGCCAATCGAGCCTCTCGCTCAGCTTTGGCTCGTGCTTTCGCCTCCGCCTGCAATTTCTTTTCTGCTTCGGTGAGGGCTTTGGCGTACGTACCGGCTTTCGCTTCCGCCTGCACCTTAGCGGCAGTCTCGGCCTCGGCCTGTTTCCGTGCATCCGCTTCCCGCTTAACCAACTCCATGATCTCAAGCTTGGACCGCTTCTCGGTATCCGCTCGAGCCACGGCCTCGGCCAAAGCACGTGATTCCGCTTCGGCACGGAGCTGAGCCTCTTCCCGCGCTTCGCGTTCGGCTTTTGACTTGGCTTCACTCTCAGCCTTCAATCTCTCTTCCGCCTTGAGCCTCTCTTTTGCATCAACGAGTGCCTCGGCATATGCTTTCACCTTGGCTCTCGCTTCAGAAAGAGCAGTCCCATCCGCTCCCACCTCTGCTTTAGCTTCGGTTTTGAGCCTGGTAAGTTCTTCGACTTCGGCTTTGAGATTCTCTGCTGCCTCTGTTCGGGCCATAATTTCCGCCTGAGCTTTCGCTTCAGCTTTAGCACGGCGGTCCGCTTCTTCTCTCGCCTCTTTCTCCGCTTTGGAACGAGCTTTGACTTCCTCTTTGAGTTTTGCCTCCGCCTCGGCAAGAGCCTCAGCTTCCGCTCGGGCCTTTTCTTCTGCCCGAGCACGATGCTGGGCCTCCGCCCGGGCCGCTTGCTCTGCTTTAGTTCGGGCCTGTAATTCGGCTTTCAGTTTCTCTAACGCCTCGGCCAGTGCCTTAGCTTCCTTCTGAGCCTTCTCTTCGGCCTGGGCTCGACGTTGCGCTTCCACTTGAGATTTCTGCTCAGCTTCCGCGCGAGCCTGCGACTCCATCCGGAGTTTCTCTTCGACTTGCCTCAATTCGTCAGCATAAGATTTGGCTTTCTCTTGTGCCTCGGCCACGGCCGTACCTTCGGCGCCGGCTTTGGCTCTTGCCTTAGCCTCCTGCTTGGCCAGTTCCTGAGCTTCGGCCTTGAGTTTCTTTTCAGTTTCCGCCCGTGCAGAAGCTTCGGCCTGAGCCTTGGTCTCGGCCTCGGCCCGCCGCTTAGCTTCAGTGCGGGCTTCCTTCTCGGCCTTCGATCTGGCTTCAATCTCAACCTTGAGTTTCTCTTCCGCCTCAGCCAGTTTCTTAATATAGGCTCTTTCCTTTTCCTGAGCCTGCTTCATAGCGGCGGCATCGGACGAACGCTGGGCGCGATCGGTAGTTGCCGGCAACTCCGCCGGTACTTTTCTCTTTCGTTGATAGTGCCCATTGCTTACCTCGTCCGCGAGCGACCGATACTCATCGGCGCCGGCGCTGTTGGGCGCATACGTGAAGATTGGCTCGCCGGCACTTGGTGCTTCGGCCAGACTGATCGTATTGTGAATGACCGTATCGAAAACCAGATCCCCAAAGAACTGCCGCATCTGAACCTCGACCTGATGGCTGAGAGCTTCAGCCTCAACAAAGGTCAACAAGATACCGCGGACCTTCACGGAACATGGATAGAAACGTCTTCGAGCCAGTTTGACCGTCTCGAGCAACTGCTTGAGGCCCTCCAGAGCATAGTAATGCACCTGAACGGGCACAATGACGTCCGTGCTGGCGACAAGGGCGTTGAAGGTAAGCAAACCGATGGACGGAGGGCAATCAATGACGCAATCATCGTATTTGCCATTGATTGCATTAAGCTGCTCGGCTAAGATGAATTCTTTCCGCGAGACGTTCGTTAACTCTTGCTCGGCCTTCGAGAGCAAAATGCTGCTCGGAGCCAGATCGAGACCTTTGATCTTCGTTTTCGTGATGACTTTCGTGATCGGGACTTGCTTTCCAGCAAGAGAATGATAGATGGTGCTTTTGAGTTTATCAGGCTCACAGCCAAAGCCAAGCGTTGCGTGTGCCTGTGGATCAAGGTCGATGACCAGCACTCTGTGGCCTTTTTGGGCAAGAGCGGCAGCGAGGTTCACGGCAGTGGTGGTTTTGCCGCATCCACCCTTCTGATTCGTGATCACTATCGTTTTCATAGTTCTCCCGGAAAATCATCTCACGGGCCACTCAACGAATTCCTCCATGTACCTCGCTGGCGACCTGCCCCGAGAAGGCAAGTCGGCCCAAGTCAGTCATTCTCCACAGCGTCAGACACTTGACTATCGACCTTTTCGATGCCTTTCTCCTCCGAAAAAAACACCTCATCGCTGGAGTCGAACCGGACTACCAACCGTTGGAAATCACCTTTCGGACCGTGGGGAATATTGCTTGAGATATCAACCCGATGCACCCCTCACCTCCGGCACCTTGGTTTCCCACCATCTCCTCAAGGACATCCCATACTCGGGATGACAAGTCACGTTCTCAACCGGTTCGCCCTTTGTCTTATCGGAGTAACGCTGGTATGCCGCTGCTGTGTCTCTTCATCACACCTGCGACCAGTAAATAGAATACCATAGACGGGTTTCCAAGTCAAGACATTTCGGGGCAAAATTACCCGCCCCAAAGGGGCCGAGAAAATTTTGTCGAAGGCTCATGCTACCGAACTTCAAACAAAACTGTTTTGGGACCTAAGAAGACCTTGCACAAAATGTGCGTTTTCCGGTCCTAACCGGACATCGGCAAGGCAAACCGCAATCGGCTCGCTACCGTCCACACTCAACACGTCTGGCCGGTCGTCTCCAGAACGGTCTGCCAAAGATGCCCCTTCGGGTCGATCTTCTTCCGTCTCAAAACGGTTAGCGATATGGGGACGTGAACGAAGTGCTGATTCCAGTAGCCGATTACCATATTTGTTCGACCGGATAGGCCGGCGTGCACGGCATTTTGGCCAAGCATCACACAAAACGCCGAGTCGTTCGAATCCGCGGGTAAGCTGCGAATCATGTAGCTCGGATCGATATACTTCAAGGATAGCGGTTTCTGCTTTCGGCGGAAGTACTCGACAATCCTGTGCTTGAGGAGCAAGCCGATATCCTCGTGCAGGACATTGCCGGAAGCATCGGTCTTGGAGTCGCCCGGTGTCTGCGTCAGCGTGGATCCTGCCCCCTCCGCAACGACAATGACTGCGTGGTGCTTTCTGTCCAATCGTTTTTCGAGAGCGGGAAGTAATCCGCGTTCGCCCTCCAAAACAAGCGGTACCTCGGGAACGAAGCAGAAATTCACATCACTGTTGGCCAATGTGGCATACGCCGCAATGAAACCGGAATCCCGACCCATGAGCTTGACCAGACCGGTACCATTCCATGCGCCTCTGGCTTCTTCGTGCGCGCTGTGGATCGCAGCACGTGTGGCTTCCACCGCCGTGGAAAACCCGAAGGATTGCTCGATACCGGAGATGTCATTGTCTATCGTTTTCGGAACACCTATGACAGAGATTTGGAGCTTTCTTCTCGCTATCGCTTTGACCAGCTCGCGCGCCCCTTGCAATGTGCCGTCACCACCGATAGTGAACAACACACCTATATCCAACTCCAGGAGATTATCTATCATGTCATCCATGTCTTGCGGACCGCGCGAGGAGGACAAAATATCACCGCCTTTGAGGTGAATACCGTCCACTAAGTCGGGTGTCAACAGAAGCGGGGGGGCGGGAGCATTGGAAGACAAGCCAGCGTACCCGTACCGAAAACCAAATATGTTCCTGACACCATACTGCCAGGTAAGACTGAGGGTAATCGTCCGAATAACGTCGTTGAGACCGGGACATAATCCACCACACGTCACGATGCCGCAGTTAAGCTTTTTCGGATCAAAAAAGAGTTTCCGGCGTGGACCGGCTCTCTCGAACATTGGCGGAGTCTGCACTGATTTCCGGAGAGTATCGAGATACTCGGAATGGCAATAAACGAGTATCTTCTCATCGTCAGTAACAAAATGGCGCTCCCCTCGCAATAGAGGAGATTCGACCTGTGCCGCCCCGAGCGTTTCAATCGTCAGATCAGGCAATTCGTTTGGTTTAAGACATTCAGCATCCATAAGACATCCTCACCGACAGTAAGGATTATCTTGGAAAGCTACCGTTATGTCAAAGAGTTTATACCGTTGTATTGCGAGGTGGATTCGGCATTAGAAAGACTTGGACTTATTCATATACGCAAGATATAATCCAGTTATATTGGTATGTGAACACGACGATGTAGGGGTGTTGAACACAATATCGCGAGAAAAAACAAATGAAAAGCGTATGGCACAGATCTTTCATAGCGCTGAGCCTTGTTGCGCTGGCTGGGTTGGCGGAGGCTACTGAGGATTACCTGGCCGATGTGATCACCACCGTCCAGCCAGCCGTCGGGACGATTCTTGCTTATGATGACCAAAGGAAACTCCTCAGGAAGGGTAGTGCTTTCTTCGTGGACGCGCAGGGGCAACTAATCACGAGCAGCGATGTTCTGACGGGTACACGACGCGCCTATATCCAAACATCTAACGGAAACAGGTGCTCTGTCAGACTCGTTCTGGCAGAAGACAAGGATGCCGGAGTCATCTGCTTATCCGTTGACGGGACCGGCAAAGCCATCGACTTCGTCCGGATTGCCACACGGCTACCGAAAGTCACAGAGCCTGTGTTCGTCATGGGTGGGACGGTTGGACAGCAGAAGGTTGTAAGTGATGGAATCGTCGCGGCAGTTCGCGATATGCCGACGCTCGGAAAGATCATACAAATATCAGCTCCCGTTGAGCCCAATATGGTTGGCGGTCCTGTCATCAACATGCGAGGCGAAGTGGTTGGTATGGCCTCCGTAAGGATAGTCAAAGGGGAGGCTATGAGCTTTGCCGTCCCGGTCAAACAATTCCTTTCGAGCCAACTCGAAGAAAAGGGCAGAACGCTACAAGAATGGGTTTCGCAAAGGCCTGTGGAGGCAGCTAATAGCCCGTATCAGGAAGGCATGGCGTTCGTATGGGCGGGACGATACAAAGACGCGATCACTTGCTTCACCCAGGCCGGTGAGACCACCGATAACGGGGCCTACGCTTCGTTCTACACGGGCTACTGCTATACCAGGCTTGGCTTGTTTTCCGAAGCATTGCAAGCCTATGAAAAGGCCGCCAATGCCAAGCCCAACGATGCACGGATCCTCCTTCACGAGGGCATGGCGTACAGCCAACTCGGACAGCCCTTGGACGCAATAAGAGCCTGCAAGAGAGCATTGGATATCCAACCCAACATCGCAGCGGCATATTCCATCTTGGGGCAATCTTACAGCAGGCTCAGACGGCCCGACGAGGCTCTCGATGCGTTCAAACAAGCGGTTCGTATTGAGCCCGATAGCGCGGAAGCCCACTGTAACCTGGGTATCGCT
>CAYZAH010000018.1:0-13085 GCA_964475805.1 uncultured Pirellulales bacterium
TGGGTATAAATATGAGAAAATTCGGAGTAAATTTAGGGGATTTTGTCGGACCTATGTCACGCCGAAGAGGACGTTTCGTTCAGGACGGACTCTTAAAGAAGAGCTTTCCATCTCTGGTCTCGGTTCGGACAAGGCCGCGTTGCTGAAGGACGGTGATGTGCTTGAGGGCTTCGTTGTGTTTGAGGCCGAGTGCGGCGCAGATATCATTGAGCGAGCAGGGTCGGCGTTTTAGCATTGATAGCAGGGCCGTCGCCGGGGACTCTGCTTGGTCATGGACTGTGGTCATCTCTGGCGAGCGGTTCGGCGAGGGTGCGGCGCCCAGTGCCGCGCGGAAGTCAGCGATAACCTCACAGTTGGGTCCGAGACTGGCGGCGATATCCTCTAATTGTTGGGCGTCTAACCTTCTGATACCGGGTTCGGCTGTCGGCCGCACGGCGGTATTCACGTGGACCTTGTCAGGTCGGATGCGCTCGATGGCTTCCTTTATGCTGGCGATCTGTTCGGCACCAGTATTGATATGCTCGATGAAGAAGACTTCGAGCCACAGTTGACCTGAGTATTCCTCGCGAAGCTGACACAACCCGGAAATCATGTTCTCAATAGTAATACCGCGAAACGGACGGTTGATCTTCGCGAAAGTCTTCTCATCCCCAGCATCCAGGGAGGGCATTATGACGTCTGCCTTGATGCAGTCGGCCCGTACGTCGGGCCTAAATAGGAGTGTGCCGTTGGTCAGGACAGCGACACTGATATTGGTAATCTCTTTTATGCCGTCAATGAGTTGGCCCAGGTGGGCGTGCAGCGTCGGCTCGCCGGAGCCTGCAATAGTAATGAAATCGGCTTCGACGTTCTCGGCCAGCGCCGTTTTGAGTTCCGCGAGGATCGAGTCAACGGGTGCGTAGTCCTTTCGCTCCATTGTTTTCTCAGTTGTTCTGCCAAGCTGACAGTAAACGCAATCCAGAGTACAGATTTTGAAAGGCACGATATCAATACCATAACTTCGCCCTAACCTTCGGGAAGGCACCGGTCCGTACAAATATGTTTTCTTTTCAGCCATTATCGTTTCTTCTCATTTCTTCTCACGATACTGTGAATTATCCTGCACACCATGACCAAGTCTTCGAGCCAGTCGATGTTCATAACACAGGCGGCGTCGGAGAGACCTTTTCCGGCTCGGGGTGAACCTTAACGAAAAGGCCATAGGCTCCCCCGGCCATTGCAGCCCCGGAAAGGATCAAGGCCGTTTGCCTCCGGCCGGTACCGGCTTGGCCGGGGCCACCCGGCACCTGGGTATCATACATCGTGTCGAAAATGACCGGGCAGCCTAACCTCTTCATCGCCTTAATAGCGGTCATGTCATTAACAATACGATTATAGCGGAAAAAGGTGCCGGGCTCAGCGAGCGTTGTCTTTCGGTTGGTGCGTCCTTGGAGATTATCAACCGCCTTCTTCCTTTTGTTTGGAGCAATTAATTGGTCTATTTTAGTATTGATAGGCTGGCTTGTTTGGGCGCACGCACAAAGTAGATCGGTCTGTCTGTATAGAAAAGCGGGGTTTAGACAGAGGGTTCTACTTTCGATAACGCATGGCCCGGCCATAGCTAAGAGAGGTACGTCCCAGCTAATTTGGACGTCTCTGATTGTGAAATTCATCGTTTTTAGTCCTGATAAGGCCGTTTGGGCTCAGGTAGGTGCCAGCTTAGATGACTTGGGAAACTCTCCGTTAACCGATAGCACGGACAATCCGTGTTCTCATACCGGCGGGCTTCCCATGCTCCGGCACGATGCAGGTGACGGCATGGGGGATGATTTCGATCTCCGCGGGCAAGGACGGACCCGGGTCACCGTCGATTTCAGTTTGGATATCCTTACTATTGGAATAGACCGAGACATTTTTCCCCTGCCTGTAAATCACGTCGCTCCGGTTGGCGTGGTGTTTTAGTATTGTTAGGAGGGAATGTTTGACGAGATGGATCTGCGAAGCACATCGGTAGATGCACACGTCGAGCAGGCCGTCGCCGAAATCCGCGTAGTGTAATATTTGCAGGCCGAGGGCGTAGCGTGAGATGTTCCCGACGAAGACCAGTCCGGGACCGTCGAAGATTTCCTCACCGTCGATCTCAACTCGCATCGGCTCGAATGTGTACTCCCAGAACGTTCGCCAGATGGGCCAGAAATAATCGAAGTGGTCGATATGGCCGGCCCGTTGTTCGCTCATCTTGCGGACGACTTCGCCATCGAAGCCGAAACCGGCAATCGAAGTGAAGCACCTTCCATTGGCCTTTCCCAAATCCAGAGGCCGGGCGTACCCCGCTTCGAAAGTGCGGATGATTGTCTTGAGTCTTTCGTCGAAGCCCAGTTCGTTGGCGAGCAGGTTCTCCGTCCCTTGGGGTATGATAAGCAGCGGCGCGTTGCCGCCAGCCAGGCCGTGGGCCACCTCTCGAATGGTCCCGTCTCCGCCAACACCAGCAACGAGAGCACAGTCTGGGTCGGCAGCCGCATTGGTGGCGAGCTGACATGCATGATATAGAGACGTGGTCAGACTGGACCTAACCTCGAAGCCCTGGCTTATCAGATATCGCTCGAAGCGGCGTCCCAGCACCTTGCTGCTGGTCGCGCCGGCTTTTGGATTGATAATGAAAGCGATATAACCGTCGTTAGGTTTCATGTCTCGATAATAAAGGAGTCTGTATCAGGATATCAGGCGAACCAACCAAGTCATTTCTGATACCCTGATCTCCCTATATGCTCACCAGTACTTCGTCTTACGCGCCGGATTTATTGAGCTTTTCCACTATCATTTGCGCGTAGCTCTTGGCGACGTGCGGTACCTGTGCCAGTCCCAATCGCTGCTGCACGTCAGCAATCGTTCCGTCGTCGGGTCCTTCGATCTCCACAAAATCGCCGATCTGAGGCAGATGATCCAGGGCCACCTCGCAGCCGCCGAGCCGCCAGAGCCGGCGCGTCTTCGCTACGACGAGGGCCTTCTTGTAACCCAGCGCCGAGAGCAGTTGGCTCATCAAGTCCGCGTCGCATATCTCGAGCTCTATCTCCTGCCGTTTTTTGAAATTGCTACTTTCCTTTGCACTTTTGTAAGTCAGAAAGAATGTTTCATTGTTCCCGATCAACTGGTGGCGAAGGCGAAGGCAGCGGTCCGTTGTGGCGAGTGTGGCGTTTACGTCGTCATAATGATCGTCACGCTGCGATTGCTCCGCTGCGAATTCCGCGCCGAGATCGCCGAGCTTCCGTTCGACGTCCGCCAGGGAATCTACCTTTAACTTAGCTTCAATTTCGGTGCACATTGGCATTTCCACTCACTGTTTGCTGCCCTGGACGGCTTCGATGAAACTGACGGGATTGATAATCGGGCCGACGTCGGTTTGCGAAGCAGTCTTGAGCCACAGATCGACGATGGTCTTCGGATTGATCTCGGGCTTGACCTGGTACGCCAAGGCCGCCAACCCCGCCATGTAAGGTGCTGCCCAGCTCATGCCGCCCGTTCGCGTGTAGGTATAGGCATCCGGCCCGCGATGGCTGGCAATGGTCCTGTTGCCGGCGGGTATGAGAAGAACGCTGTTGTCATGTCCGTATCTTCCCCGGCGGTAGCTCGAAGGTTTGTCGGGGTCGCCACCGGGAATGCGGGCGAGTGTCCCGTATCGAAGGAAGGCGGGGTCACAGGTCACGACGAGTATCCCGTTCTTCTGTGCTCTGTCGAGCGTCTCCTGCCAGAGATCGAAGTGAGCTTGATGAGAGAACATTCCCGTCGAAATGCTCGCGACGCGGATCCGTTCGGAAGTCGCTCGGTCCTTATTGTAGTCGATGAGCTTGTTGATAACGTAACAGTAGGGTTGATTGTCGGGATTCCACATCGCTACGGCAAAGTAACGAAGCGAGGCTCTCGGCGCCACGCCGCACGTCTTCCCAACGGCGATACTACACACGGGTGGACCGTGCATCTGTGGAGACGTCATCGCCGCGACAAGACCAACCGGTTCGTACTCCACTAATCGGTCGGCATATTCCTGGTGGTTCCTCAGCAGAGGCTGATCAATGATGGCAACAGTTACCCCCCTTCCGTCAATTCCCTTCTCGTGGAGGCTCCGAAGGCCAAGATCGGGATTCTTACCTTCCTCAAGAAGAGCAGCCGGATCGAAGCCGTTCGGCATTTTGTCGGATTCAGGCCAGATTGTCTGGCTGTCGAACGGCATTGTTTCGAGCAATTCGAGATGAGATCGCAAATCGAGACGAGCCAGCGACACGTTCGCAAATCCCCAGAAGGAATCGAGGCGGTTGAGATCCCTTTCATTCCGCAGCACGACCTGGCGTTTCTGGCCAATATCGAGCTGCTTGCCTTCGGCGCTCACCCAAAGCAGTGTTAATACAGTAGAATAGCTTCTCATCAGGCCGAATCTTGCCCTTACATCCGGGTACGACAAGTCGAGTATCTCCATGCCGCCGTCGTTCTTTCTCGTTTCCTTTGCGCCGGAACCGAGCAGCGCCTTGAACTCTTCCGGCGTCGTCAGTTTGTAGGCCAGCGTGCCCTCGGCCGCGCCGCGACGCGCAAGATCCACCCGGCTTGCGCCGTTGGTTCCAGCAAAAATGGGAAGTGTCAGTCGCGATAACAGTACTGTTATCGCCAATATCACCTTGACTAATGTTCGCTTACGCATGCTCATGAGAGGCTTGCTCTTGACCTACATGACGATGTTCACCAGTCGGGACTTGATGACGATGACCTTCTTCGGCGTCTTGCCGGCTACGGCGGCGGCTACTTTTTCGTTGCCCAGGGCCTTTTGCCTGATTTGCTCCTCGTCCGCGTCGGCGGAGACGACGATTCTGTCCTTGATCTTGCCGTTGACTTGCACGGCCAGTTCGATCTCCTTTTCTTTGATCAACTCCTTGTCGTATTCGGGCCAGGGCTCATAGGCGAGGCTCTCGGTGTGACCAAGTCTCTCCCAGAGCTCCTCGGCGATGTGAGGGGCGAACGGAGCGAGGATGAGAACGAGCTTCTCAATGGCGGCTTTGGGCCTGACTGTTTGCCTGCCCAGGTGATTGACGAAGATCATCATAGCGCTGATAGCAGTATTGAAATTGAAGGTTTCGACGTCGTTGCCGACTTTTTTGATCGTCTGGTGCAAGAGCCTGAGCGTAGCCTCATCGGCCTGGGTCTCTTGCACGGCCTTGTCGAGTTCGCCCGTGTCCCCATCGACGACAGCCCGCCAGAGCTTGTACAGGAACCGATGCACGCCCTCGACGCCCTGCATACTCCAGGGCTTCATGGCTTCGAGCGGGCCCATGAACATCTCGTACAGCCGCATCGAATCGGCGCCGTAGTCGGCGATGACCTTGTCGGGATTGACGACGTTGCCGCGGGACTTGCTCATCTTCTGGCCGTCCTCGCCCAGAATCATGCCCTGATTGACGAGTTTCTTGAAAGGTTCTTTCGTGCCGACGTAGCCCAGGTCGTAGAGCAGCTTGTGCCAGAACCGCGCGTACAGCAGATGCAGCACGGCGTGCTCGGCGCCGCCGATATACAAATCGACGCCGGTCCGGTCCATCCAGTATTGTTCCTTCTCCGGCGCCCAAGCCTGCTGATCGTTGTCGGGATCGAGGTATCGCAGATAATACCAGCAACTGCCTGCCCACTGTGGCATGGTGTTCGTTTCCCGTTTGGCTTTCGTACCGTCGGGCAATGTTACATTGATCCAATCGGTGGCGTTGGCCAAGGGCGGTTCACCGGTCCCCGTCGGCTTATAGTCCTCCACCTGGGGTAACCTCAAGGGCAGTTCGTCCTCGGAGAGCGCGACGACCCGGCCATCCTCTGTGTGCACAATGGGGAACGGCTCGCCCCAATAGCGTTGCCGGCTAAAAAGCCAGTCGCGCAGTTTGTAGTTGATCGCCTCGCCGCCCAGGCCTTGTTCCGCGAGCCAGTCCGTAATCTGCTTTTTGAACTCCACCGTGCTCAGGTCACTGAAGCGACCACTGTTGATCGCCTTGCCGTCACCGATAAAGCACAGTTTGCCCTGCCGGGCCAATTCGGCTTGCTCGGGGTCTGGAGGCTCGACGACCTGGATAATCGGCAGGTCGAACTTAACGGCGAACTCAAAGTCGCGTTCGTCGTGCGCGGGGACCGCCATGATTGCGCCGGTTCCGTAGCTGATGAGCACGTAGTCGCTGATCCAGATGGGGACCTTTTCGCCGTTAACAGGATTGATAGCGTGGGCGCCGATAGGCTCGCCCGTTTTCTCTTTGGCCAGATCGGTCCGGTCCAGGTCGCTCTTTCGAGCGGCTTCTTCGCGGTACTTCCGAACGGCGTCTTCCCGATCCTCGCTGGTGATCTTATCGACGAGCGGGTGCTCCGGCGCCATGACCATGTAGGTCGCGCCGAAGAGCGTGTCGGGCCGCGTGGTGAACACGCGAATGGTCTCATCGAAGCCATCGACCTTGAAGTCGACGTCGGCCCCGATGCTCTTGCCCACCCAATCCGTCTGGAGCTTCTTGATCGAGTCCGGCCAATCCACCTCGGCCAAATCGTCGAGCAATCTCTCGGCGTATTTCGTGATCCTCAACATCCATTGGCGCATTGGCTTGCGGATGACCGGGTGGCCCCCCCGCTCGCTCACGCCGCCGACCACTTCTTCGTTGGCCAGGACCGTTCCCAGCTCGGGGCACCAGTTGACCGGAACTTCTGCTTCGTAGGCGAGCCGGTGTTCGTCGATGTACTTCTGTCTTTCTGCATTGCTCAGGTTTTCGGGGATCGGCAATTGATCGATTGGTTTGGCCTTCTGCTCGGCCTCGTCGAAGTAGCTGTTGAACAGTTTGAGAAATATCCACTGGGTCCACTTGTAGTATTTTGGATCAGTCGTGGCAACTTCCCGGTCCCAGTCGTAGCTAAAGCCCAGGGACTTGGTTTGCCGCCGCATGTTGTCAATGTTGTTCTGCGTGGTTTCCTTGGGATCGGTGCCCGTCTTGATCGCATGCTGCTCGGCAGGCAGGCCGAAGGCGTCCCAGCCGAACGGATGCAGAACGTTGAAGCCTCTCATTCGCTTGTAGCGTGCGACGATATCGCTGGCGGTATAGCCTTCCGGGTGGCCGACGTGCAGGCCCTGGCCGCTCGGGTAGGGAAACATGTCCAGCACGTAGTACTTCGGCCGGGATTTGTCACAATCTTGGGCCTTAAACGTCTTGGATTCTTCCCAGCGTTTCTGCCACTTCTTTTCAATCTCACCAAACCTGTAATGGCCTTTCTTCGAACACATCTATATATCTATCTCCTTTAGCAAAGCAAGAAATCGACGGACCACAACACCATAAAGGAAGTGAGCGGCAAAATCCAACAAAATCCGAGGGTCTTACCGAGCTTTGCGAGATGGAACCTGACGAGACATGGCAGGTCGAGTGCGGCGGGAAAGATTCAGAGCTTCCACATGCCGTCGGGGAGGACCTGGAGGGCGCCGGTGTCGCGGTAGAAATTCAAGGTCGCGATGTTGTAGTCCACCAGGGCTTGCGCGGCTTCGTTCTGTGCATTGAACAGGTCGCTCTGAGCCGTCAGGACACGCCGGCTGCTGGCTTTGCCATACTGGAGCAGCAGGTAGGTGTTGTCGAATCGCTTTTGAGCTAATTTCAGCCCATCCGCCAGGACTCTGTACCGTTCGGCGGCCTCGGACAGGTCGCGGTACGCCTGGCGGACTTGCAGCGTCACCAGATCGGTGGCCTGGTCGTATTCTCGTTGTCGCCGGTTCAGCGTGATCAGAGCTGCGCGATAGACGGTCTGTTCGGGCACTCTGTCCAGCGGCAAGTCCAGCTCCACGTCGAGGCCATACTCTTTTCGGAGCCAATCCAGGTTCCGGCGGTCGGCTCGCCTCGCCGTGGGGGCCTGCGCCGTGCCGATGATGTTGGCCTCCGCGCGGAGGCTGTCGGTCGCGACATAGACTTTGCGCTGCGCGTCGATGACGGCGTCGGCGCTGTTAGCCACGTCAAGCCGCTGAATGAGAGCGGCCTCGATGACTTTGTTCTCGACGAAGTTCGGCTCAGCCATTCCCGCTTGCTGGAGGGCCTCGAACTCATTCTCATCCAACTCCAGTTGTGTCGTGGCGGGCAGGCTCAGCGTGAACTTGAATTCATCGAGCGCCTGTCTGTAATCCGTCTCGGCCTGCGAGGAGATGTTCTCCGCCTGCAAGATTTCCTGCTGGACCCGTTCCTGCTCGAGCAGGGGCAGGCGGCCAGCGCCGACTAAATCCTCGACAGTCTTGCTCAGTCGGACCAGCGTTGCGTAATTGTTTCGAGCGTTCTTGGCGACGTCCAGGCGCTGGAGGACTCTGTAATACTGGCTCACGACCGAGACAACGAACTCCTTTCGGTACCGGTTGAAGGCGCGGACCTGATACAACGTATCTCGTTCGGCCTGGGTAAGATTTTCCAGGACGACCCTCCGGTTGCTGCCGCGAAGCAAAGGCTGGACCACGCTGACGCTCAGGATAGAGGCCAGACCGCTGCGCAGATTGCCGCTGAGCACTTCGGCCCAGGCGCCGGCAAGCTGAGCGCTGATTCGGGTACCTCCGGCCAGCAGCCGATTGAAGCCGACGTTTGTTTCGACCCCGGCGACTCCGTCATTACGGTCCGCATTGTACCCGGCCGAGCCGCCGCCGAAGAATTGCGTCTCGAAGTCGTGCCGGGTTAGTCTGAGGTCCAGAGCCTTGACGTAAAGGTCCTCTCGCTGCTTCTGGTATTCGCGGTTGTACGCCGTCGCCAGCGCCACGGCTTGTGGCATGGTAAGAATGCCGAAGTTGGTGACCTCTTTAGAGATTTGAATATCGTTGGGGGACGGCGGGGTGTCACTGATTTTGTAGTTGGCTTTCGTACCGAAATTCGGGTCCCACTTCTGATCGATGATACGATAGACTTGCTCGTCGGCTTCTTTCTTGTAGTCATGCGAAGCGCAGCCGATCAGGCCGGACAAAGCTGCCAAGCCGAGGGTGACCGTACACATCACTTGTGGCGCGAAACGCTTGCACATCATATCTCGATTTACAGTCTGCGAATTCCGACCCTCTCCCCGACGATCAGTTTCATCTGAGCGGGGGCTTTAACCCGGAAAGGCCGGCCCCACTGTGGGACATTTGGATATTGCCACAGTTGTTCCGGTATCTGCTCGACGACCGGCCCGACGTAAACCACCTCGGAACGCTCGATCTGTATCTTGGTTGGCTCGCTGGTCTTGACGAGCTCGACCGCCATGCCCTCGTGAATCTGGTTCATCAGGTTCTCCGTGGCATAACCAATAACCCCAGTGACGTTCGGATCGGTCAGCGTGAGAATCGGTTCACCGGCCAAGACGACGTCGGACGGCCCGTGCAAGACCTGGCTGACCACACCGCCGGACGGAGCCTTCAGCGCCAGCGCCTCGCGCGAATCCAGCGATTCGATGCGGGCCAGCAGTTCGTTCATTCGTTTTTCCTGGACCGCGATGCCTTTGTGTATGACGTCCAGCGCCCCATCCACCGAGGTCTGGTGCGGCTGCACTTGTGCGTATTCGTTCTTGCGTTGCAAGGCCTTTTCGAGAGCCGCGTCCGTCTGCTTCAGCAGACGCTCGTTCTCGTCGATCTTTTTGGCCAGCGCGTTGTACTGGGCCCTGGCTTTTTGCAGTTCGTACGGTGCGATCGCCTGCTTTGCCACGAGTTGCTCATCGATCTTCACGTCCCAGCCGAGGTCCTCCAGAGTCATCTTGTCGGTTTCGATCAACGTGGTCAGCCTGAGTTTCTCGAGCTTCGCATTTTCCACGTCCGCCGCGAACCTCCGAGCGTCGCTGATACGGGCGGTTTGGCGATCCACTTCTTCCGCCGCCAAAGTGTCCTGAGTCGGCACGAGCTGGGCGGCGAGGTGTTCGATCTCGGCCGACGCCGTGTCGAGCTGCGCCCGCAACAAGGCCCGCGGCTGCTCATCCTCGAGCACCGTGTCGACGACCGCCACCGTTTGTCCCTTGGTCACGGTGTCGAACAATTGGACGGAGACGTCCGAGAGCCTCGCCGGACAGGTGGCGGCGATTTCATGAGTCTGTCCCTGCGCCATGCCTAAGACTTCGAAACGCTGCGATCGACGTGAGAGAAGTGCGACCACGCAAGCCAGAGCGCCCAACCATACCAGGACTGGCAACAGGTGCAGGCGACAACGGAATAGAATGCTGCCAAGGCTCATACTTCTCATCAAACCTCCAAGAGCCGCTCCTGCATCGTCAGGCTGACGTTTTGAAGCCCTTCGATGCCCTGTAATTCAGACAGCATTTGTTGACTTTTTCCGGTGCTTCGCAACATGAGCTGATAGGCGTATTCGACCTCTGAGTCACCGAAGCCGGAGTCCTGCGCCGAGATGAGAACGAAGCTGCCGCAGAAACGCCGGAGGATGGCGAGAATCGGATTGTCGGGTCCGACCCGCCCCCGGTAGGTAAACCGCAGGAAGCCGTTGTGTGGCTGGTGCGTTCCGAAGCCCGACACGTGCAGATAGATAGCGATCAGACACAGAACGATGGTTCCCACGATAGCCACCGCGTATCGTTGCGAACCCGCCGCCATGCCCACCACCAGCGAACAGAAAATGAAAGCGATATCCCTGGTGTCCTTGACGATATTGCGAAAGCGTATGATGGCCAGGGCTCCCATCAGGCCGACGGCGGTGATGAAGCTCGTTCCGATGACGGCCATGACCATCGCCACGACGACGGTAATCATGATGAGCGATTGCACGAAGGACCGTGAATACGACAGGCCGTTGTGAGTGAAATAGTAGACCCAGGCGAGGACCTGCCCGAGAACAAAGGCCAGCAACAGGGACAAAAGCACCGCCTCCGGTGTAAACGGACTGCCCGATGAAGAAGTCCCTTCCAATAATTGCCAAATTCTATCCATTATTAAGAGATCCCCAATTGGGGTGCGCAATACCTTAACAGGCACGCGTCTTCAATCGACGAGGCGTACTTCGATATCGACCGTTGCCGCAGGTTGAAATATTTGACCATGTTACTCAGCCACGCCGGGAAGTGGCCCGTGAACTTTATCTCCAAAACGACGCCATTGACGTTGAACGGATTCCGTCGCCACCCTGGTCCGCCGAGCCGTACTTCGGGGCGGTCGGTGATTTTGTACGCTAACTCCCGGTCGAAGGTGACACGCACCCTGGTGTGCGAATCCCCCTCGAACGCCTGACGCATATAGCGAACGAGGACCGCGGGCTTGGCGCAAATGCTGTTGACGTACAATTGAAATTGGTTGATGGTATCCGTGTCGGCGGTATACGCCTGGGGCGGCAAAGGCAGCCCGGCGAGCAAGGTCGGGACGTCACGATCCATCACGCGCGCCCGGCTCTTCACAATAACTGTGTTCAAACGGCGCTTGATCTCAAAAAAGCGAGGGTACTCCGGTTCATCCGTGTAGCTGCGAATGCGCAGCTTAAAGCGGTTTTTCTGTCCTCCAAGAGTCTCTCGGCAGAGACGCAAATTCTCCGAATCGAGGTAGAGGCTTGTGATTGGATAGTCGCCTCTTCGCTGCAGCTTGCAATACCGGTCCACCTGCAAAAACGGTGTGACGTACCGGGCGATAGCCGCGGCGGTGGACTCGGTAATGTGGTACTTTAGCTCGTAGCGGCACCCTAAGGTGCGGTCGCCATTCAGTTCCGCGGGTTTTGTCAATTTAGCCGAGCGGCCTTCTCGATGAGAGGAACGGCCATGCGGTTTTGTATCCTGTTTTTCCGGTTGATTGTTCAACATAGACGCTTTCGTCGTATGAATTACGTTTTCCGGCCTTGCCGATAATCACGCATCTCGCGCACCATTAGCGAGCAGCGCAAGCCGAGCGGCAACAACGGGACCCCGGATCGGCTTGAACGCTTGAAACCACCCAACTCGCAAGCGCGAGGTTCTACTTTACGTAAGTTATCACCCTGTGCCCTGAGGCGTGATTTGGCCTTTCCAAATGATGGTGACGACTCATCAAAACACTGTTGCCATTCTCCCGCTATCATTTGATTTGCGCGTCTGCCATACAACCTTTGTTAATCGGGCTAAGTGTACTGTTTGACAGATATTATAAGACGTAGCCCGCGCTTTGACAACCGCAGACAGAGCGCGATCCTTCGGTGATTCTGCTTGTCGGTGTCCAACCCAAATATTCAGCCCAACAGCTTCATTTATTGTACCATTACAAGCCTGCGGAGTCAATAGTATTCTGGCTCGACCGATGGCCGTCAAGTTCGGGTTTGCGGATTTTGCTTGACCGTAGAAACCGATTTCCATTAAATTCCCAGTGGTTCTCAGCCGAATAGACTCTTTTGACGGGGACTATACCTGCGAGGTGAGCGCTGGTAGCGGGCTTGCTTTCTCTTCCGGGGCTGGGACCTGATCTAATGAATGTCAGAGGAGCGCATGGCTGAACGGACCATACGAGTTGGAATTGCCGGTTTTGGCACGGTGGGCACCGGCGTTGCAAAACTGATCCTTAGACGCGCAGATGCGATCGCGATCAAGACGGGGCTCCGTCTGGAGCTTGCGCGCGTCGTGGATATCGACACGACCTCTCCACGTCCGGTAGAACTGCCTGAGGGCGTCTTGACGGACGATATGAACCGACTACTTGACGACGAGACGATCACGATAGGCGTCGAGACCATCGGCGGCACCCACGTGGCGAAGGACGTGCAACTCCGGATGCTTGGCGCGGGCAAGGACGTAGTCACGGCCAATAAGGCCCTGCTGGCCGAACACGGCAACGAGCTATACCGAGCCGCCCACGAGAACGGGCGGTGTATTGCCTTCGAAGCGAGCTGCGCCGGGGGCATACCGATTGTCTCGGCGATTCGCACGGGCCTGGCGGCGAACAACATCACGGCCATGTACGGCATCGTCAACGGGACATGCAACTACATCCTCTCGAACATGACCGCCAAGAACGAAGAGTTCGACGAGGTCCTGGCCCAGGCTCAGGCGAAGGGCTATGCCGAGGCGGACCCGACGTTGGATATCAGCGGCGGCGACAGCGCGCACAAACTGGCGATCCTGGCCTCCATCGCGTTCGGATACGAGATTTCACTCGATGATAT
>CAYZAH010000018.1:13185-16778 GCA_964475805.1 uncultured Pirellulales bacterium
GCGCTGGGCAACTCCGGGACGAGCTTTCGGCACTCGATTCAACGGCCCAGGAGTCAGACGGCCGGACTGATCGAGCGGATAGACAACATCGTCAGCCGGTTCTACATCAGAATCATGTGCAAGGACCAGCCTGGAGTCGTAGCCCAGTGGAGCCGAGTGTTGGCCGAGCACCAGATCAGCATCTCCGGTGCGATACAGCACGAAGGCACCGGGCCGGCGGGAACCGTGCCGCTCGTGATCGCGACACATCCGACCCGGCAGGAGAATATGACGAACGCACTGGCGGACTTGGAAAAGCTTGACGTGATCCACGGCAAGCCCATCTGTATCAGGATTGTGGATATCCCGGAGGATAAGGATTGACCACCAAGTATGTCATCATCGTGCCCGATGGTGCGGCGGACAAACCGCTCGATCAGTTCGACGGCCAAACCGTTCTCGAAGCCGCCCAAACCCCGAACACAGACAAGATCAGCGCTGTGGGCAGACAGGGGATTGTTCAAACGGTCCCGGACGATATGGAGGCGGGCAGCGACGTGGCCCAGATGAGCCTGTTGGGTTACGACCCGCGTCGATACTACACCGGCCGTGCACCAATCGAGGCCGTGGCACGCAACATCACGTTGGCCCCGGACGATTGGGTCTTCAGGTGCAATCTGGTTACCATCGCGGACGGCAAAATGGTGGACCACAGCGCGGGGCACATCCCGACGGTCGAGGCGAGCAACCTGGTCAGAGAGTTGAATGAGCACCTCGGCAGCCAGCAGATTTGTTTTCACGTCGGCGTTAGCTACAGGCACCTGCTCGTCTTCAAGGCGGCGGATTTCGACGTCCAGACCTATCCGCCGCACGATCACATCGGCACGGCCGTCGAAAAGATCTTACCCCGGGGCAGAGGGGCCGACGTGCTGATCGACTTGATGGCCCGCTCGCAGCAGCTTTTTGCGGATCACGATATCAACAAGGTCAGAGCGGACTTGGGCGAGAACCAGGTCAGCTCGATCTGGCTGTGGGGCCAGGGCCGACGCGCCCGAATGGAGCCTTTCGAGAAGCGGTTCGGAATCAAAGGGGCGGCCATCACCGCCGTGGACCTTGTCAAGGGCCTGGCAAAGCTAATTGGCTTTGATTTGATCGACGTGCCGGGCGCGACCGGGTTCATCGACACGAATTACCAGGGCAAAGCGTCCGCTGCCATTGAGGCTCTCGACAAATATGACATCGTGTTCGTACACGTCGAAGCGCCGGATGAGGCGGCTCACGCAGGCAACGCCCAGATGAAAAAGGAAGCTATTGAACTGATCGACGAGCATATCGTCGGGCCGGTATTCGAGGCGTTGCAGGGCTATGAGAGCTGGCGAATCCTCGTGATGCCGGACCACCCCACGCCGGTCCGAACCTGTGCGCACTCCCCCGAACCGGTCCCGTTCGCCATGGCGGGCCGCAACATCAGCGGGATCTTGCACACCACCTTCGGCGAGACCAACGCCGCCAAATCCGGGTTCAGAATAGAAAACGGTTTCGAGCTGATGGAGTATTTTTTGAAGAGTTGAGGGCTTGACAACCGCCGCCGGATTCTGTATAAGATGCGATTTCTCAAAGCACGGATCGTTCGGGTGGAATCAGGTAGATTAGAAAACAGGTAGACGATGGGCATAATTGTACAGAAATTCGGTGGCACGTCGGTAGCCGACGCGGAGAAAATTCGGCGCGCCGCCAAACGGGTCATTCAGGCCGTCAAGAACGGCTCCGGCGTTGTGGTCGTCGCTTCGGCCCGGGGCAAGCAAACTGATCAGCTCGTTGCCGATGCGCTGGAGCTCAATCCGAATCCGCCGAAGCGGGAGATGGACCAGTTGCTCAGCACGGGCGAGCAGCAAACGGTCTCACTCTTCGCGATGGCTCTTGATGCGATGGGTTACAACGCGATCAGCTTCACGGGCGGCCAAATCCGAATGATGACCGATAGCTTCCATACCCGGGCGCGGATACAGAGCATCGAGGCGGACCGAATCCACAAGCAACTGGACCAGGGCAGGATTGTCATCGTCGCTGGTTTTCAGGGTATCGACGAGTACGAGAACATCACGACGCTCGGCCGGGGCGGCTCGGACACAACGGCCGTCGCCATCGCCGCTGCCCTGGGAGCCAAAGAGTGTGAAATCTATACGGACGTCGATGGAATCTACACGGCCGATCCGAGAATCTTCAAACGCGCCGCCAAGATGGACCAGATCAGCTATGACGAGATGCTCGAAATGGCCAGCACCGGAGCCGGCGTCATGCATCCGCGTGCCATCGAGTTCGGCAAAAAGTACGATGTACGAATTCACGTCCGAAGCAGCAGTGAAGAAACCGAGGGGACTATCATTACGCACGAGGTACCGCAGATGGAAGGTATAGTCGTTTCAGGCGCGACCATTCAGAGAGACTTGGCGAAAATCACGCTCATCGGCGTCGCTAACGTTCCGGGCAACGCCGCCAGAATCTTCGCCCATATGGCCAAGGCCAAGGTGGTTGTCAACGACATCATACAAACTGAGATCAGCCCTGAAAGGGCCAACCTGTCGTTCATGATCGAGATATCGGATTTGGACGCCGCGCGAGAGGCGATGACGCAGATCAAGAGCGAGGTGAAGATCGAAGACGTCTTCGTCCGCGAGGATATCGCTGAGGTCTCGGTCATCGGTGTCGGAATGCGAAGTCATTACGGCGTCGCTGAAAAGATGTTCGGCGCCCTGGCCCAGGCGAAGGTCAACATCGACTCGATCACGACCAGCGAGATTCGGATCAGTTGCGCGGTCGACGAGGACCAGGCGGACAAAGCCCTCGAGGCCGTGTGTATGGCGTTCGATCTGGACAGGCCCGCCCGACAGCGCACCGCCTGATAGCCCATTGCGGTCCGGCTTGCCGCTCGCTGAGAACGAAATGCCGCTCAAACGCCAGAAATCCAGGCAGCCGATGAGCCGGCGCCACAGGACCGGCATCCTCCTTCTTTGCTTTCTTGGCTTTACCCTGCTTGTTTTGCTCGACCACGGTGCTGATTCTCGAAGACCATTCGGGCAGCCCCTCTCCGAAGCCCAAGCGACAGCGTATGACCTTGACAGATACCACCGCAAAACGTTTCGCGTCATACGCGTCATCGACGGCGATACCCTCGATATCGACGTACCCGACGGTCAGTATGCCCACACCCGAGTAAGGCTTCTGGGCGTCGATGCGCCTGAGACCCACGTCGAACGGGCCGCCCCGATGTTCTTCGGCACGCAAGCCGCCGAGTATGCGAGAAGACTAAGCCTGGGGAAGCAGGTTATTGTTTATCTCGACTCGCCGAATCCCACAAGAGGCCACTACGGCAGACTCCTGGCCTACGTCCAGTTGTCGAATGGCCAATTCCTGAACGAAGTCCTACTGGCCGAAGGCTATGCGTACGCGGACCGACGTTTTCAGCATAGCTTCTATAACAAGTACCGGCAATTGGAGTCCCGCGCCCGAAGCGGCAAAAAGGGCCTCTGGCAAAATGTCACCCGCGACCAGCTCCCCGAGTGGCTTCAGAGAATGGAACCCAAATTGCTCGCCAAATGAAGCACTCGACGCGA
>CAYZAH010000019.1:0-16480 GCA_964475805.1 uncultured Pirellulales bacterium
CCCACGGGCCGGTTCCTTTACTCGTGCAATCAGCGCGACGACAACGTCGCCGTTTTCCGTGTGGATCGCAAGACGGGCGGCTTGACCTTCACAGGCCACTACACGCCCGTCGGAAATCCTTCGATTATCGTCTTTCTCGATCTGGGACGCTGAAGTAGTTGCTTGAATCCAAGAAGGATTCATGATGCGCAGAGGAATCGCCACATTTACTTTGGATCACGGCAAATGCCCCAAATGGCTGTTCCAGCGGATGGTCAAACTGGGCCGCGAGATGACCAGGGTCCTGGTGGCTGAGTTTGGTTCGGATGAGTTCATTCGCAGGATCGCGGACCCGGTTTGGTTCCAGGCTTTAGGGACGGTCCTGGCCTTTGACTGGAATGCATCCGGGCTGACCACGATATTGACAGCCGCATTGAAGGAAGCGATTAGAGAGCAAGAGGACGAGCTCGGCGTCTTCATCTGTGGCGGCAAAGGCAAGACCTCGCGGAAGACGCCGGACGAGATTGCCGCGTGGGGCGACAAGCTGAGTCTGCCCGACGAATCCGTTGACAACCTGATATACAATTCCCGTATGAGCGCCAAAGTGGACAATTCCCTTGTCCAGGACGGCTATCAAATCTACCACCACAGTCTCTTTTTCTCCAGAAACGGCAGTTGGGCCGTCGTTCAGCAAGGCATGAACGAGGCCGACGCCTCGGCCCGTCGCTATCATTGGTATTCCGAGAACATTCAGGACCTTGTCTGCGAGCCTCACACCGGTATTGTCGCTCCCATACAACAACAGCGGCTATTGAATCTCACCGCTCGCAACAGCGAAAACACAAGACAGCTAAGCGTCGAGTTTGTCTCGTCGGGGTACCGGTCGCTCATGAAAGACGTCGAGATATTGCGGAAGCACTCGTCCGGCCTGAGTAAAATGGTCAGTTTGGAGCATAAAGGACAGCAACTAACGCTCTTGAAACTGGAAGATACCGAGTTCAAATGGCACCCCGTTGTGGATGAAGATTTCTCAAAGAGCCGTTACCTGGAGAAGATTCTGCGACTCGTCTGTGATGCTCGACCCGAGGATTACGAGACACTGCTGGCCATTCAGGGCGTCGGGCCTAAGACCGTTCGCGCTCTGGCGCTGGTCGGTGAGGTGATTTATGGAGCCGAGCCGTCTTACGAGGACCCTGCCCGGTATTCGTTCGCGCACGGCGGAAAGGACGGGACGCCCTACCCCGTCGACCGCGACACATACGACAAAACGATTGCCACCTTGAAAGCAGCGGTCGAGCACACTCGCATCAGCCCCTATGAAAAAGACCGGGCGATTGGAAGGCTTATTTGCAGCGAAACCTTGTAGTATCCGCATGGGCCGGACTTTTTGACTACTCGCCGACAACATCCTTTCCGTAGCCCTCGACCCTCTGCATAACCTTGTCGCCAATGTGCAACGTCTTCTCGTATCACTGGAATGACAGACTCTTGAGCTTCAAGTTTTCCCGCTGAGCGGTGAGAACAAACGGAACAATATTTGAAATCCCCGGGTACTTCTGTAATATTGTTGACCAAACGTAACCAGTCGTATTTCGAGAGGACGAACCGATGGTTGACAAAGCGCTTGCGTACATAGATGAAAACAAAGCTCGATTTATCGAGGAACTTCAGGAATTCCTGAGATTCCCGTCGATAAGCAGTCAAAACGCTCACGACCAAGACGTGATCGAATGTGCCCGGTGGTTAAGGGGGCATCTCGATGGCATCGGTCTTGAGGCACATCTTATCGAGACTGACGGCCACCCTATCGTGCAGGCGAAAGCCTCCAGCCAATCTCAGCGGAGGCTTATCTTATACGGCCACTACGACGTTCAGCCGGCCGATTCAGGCGAGGCATGGGACCATCCGCCGTTCGAGCCGACCGTTCGGGACGGCTTCATCTTCGGGCGCGGCACTTCCGATGACAAAGGCCAGTTGTTTGCCCACGTAAAGGGTGTCGAGAGCCTGATGAGGACAGCGGGACGTTTGCCATGTGACGTGACGTTTCTTTTCGAGGGCGAAGAAGAATCCGGAGGGACCAGCCTGCAAAAGTACGTCCGCGCTGAGAAGGCCAATCTGGCTGCCGACGCCACGGTCATATCCGACACGGCTATGTACGACGAGCATACCCCGGCTATCACGTATGGGCTTCGCGGCCTTCTCGGACTGGAAGTGACCGTTCGGGTGGCAAGGCGAGACCTCCACTCCGGCGCCTACGGCGGCGCGATCGGGAATCCCGGCATCGCATTATCCCGGATGATCGCCGCGTGTATGGACCCGAGCGGCCACGTGCTCGTCCCGGGTTTCTACGACCAGGTAAGGCCGCTGGAGGACTGGGAAAGAGAGAATGTACGAAAATTAGCCTTCGATGAAAGCAAGCTCATCGGTGAAACCGGAGCGCGGGCAGGCTTTGGAGAGAAAGGCTACTCCGCGCTCGAACGGATGTGGGCCCGTCCGACTTTCGACGTCAACGGACTGCTCGGAGGCTACGCCGGCAAGGGAATCAAAACCATCATCCCTTCCTGGACGGCCGCCAAGATATCGATGAGGCTCGTTCCCGATCAAGACCCGGGCAAAATCTTCGAGCTTGTCAAACAGCACCTGGAATCCAACTGTCCTCCCTTTGCAAGTGTTGAGATTAAGGGACCGTCCTCCGCCACGCCGCCGGCCTTGTTCGACGTGAGTGACCCAGCGATTCAGGTGGCGAGCAAAGCACTGCGTTTCGGGTTCGGCGCCGAACCGGTGTTAATACGGTGCGGCGGCTCCATTCCCGTTGCGAACACGTTCTGGAACGAATTGAAGAAACCCGTCATTCTCATGGGTTTCGGGCTCGATTCGGATGGGGCCCACTCCTCCAACGAACGATTCACAATCGACAGCTTCGTCAACGGCGTGAAGACGTCGGCCTATTTCATAAAGGCATTTGGCGAGCAATAACCACGGCGTCAGTGACGAGTCGGCGGTGTAGACGGTTAACGACATGAAACATTACGACGTTATTGTCATCGGTAGCGGCGGAGGAATGAAGATCGCGTTGGCTACCGCGTCGATGGGGCTTAAAACGGCATTCATCGAGCAAGGCGCACTCGGAGGGACCTGCCTGAATCGCGGGTGCATCCCCTCCAAGATGTTGATCTATCCGACTCACCTGCCCCGGCTGATCCGGGAGGCACGTCAAATCAACGTCATGTCGGATTCGAGTGCAAAGGTCGATTTTGCCGCCCTGACCAAGCGTATATCTGAGACCGTGAACGGCATGTCGGCCAGGCAACAATCGATGATCGAGCACACGGCGAACCTGGATTTCTATCCCGTTCACGCTGAATTCATATCCAACCGGGTGGTTCGCGCAGGAGAGAATGACCTTGAGGCGGAAAGAATATTTGTCGCCACGGGAGCACGCCCGTACATACCCGATATCCCGGGGCTCACGGGCACGCCGTTCATAACGAGCCGCGAGGCCTTGACGCGGACGGATCCACCTGACCGTCTGCTCGTGATGGGAGGTGGGTACATCGCCGTAGAACTCGGCGGTGCCTACGGTTCGGTCGGGACACACGTCACGTTCGTCGTGCGAACCCGCCTGCTGCGACAAGAGGATAACGAAGTCGCCGAAGCATTCTCCCACGCGTTCGGTGAAGCCCACTCGGTGTGTGCTGGTTTCATTCCCGTGCGCGTTGACTACGATGCCGGCCTATTCTCGGTTACGTGCAGAAACGCAGCGGGCGAACACAGAGTCTTCGCCGGTGACGCCCTGCTGGTAGCAACCGGCGTCGCACCCTGCACCAGCGATCTCGGTCTGCAGAATACAGACATCGCAACAAACCAAGATGGCTTCATCCAGGTTGACGACCGCTTGCGAACCAGCGTTGGCGGCGTTTACGCTTTAGGTGATTGTGTGGGCAACTATCTTTATCGCCACACAGCGAACTACGAGGCGGACTATCTCGTGCGAACAGTTTTTCAGGACGGCAAAGAAGGACCGATTGACTACGGACCCGTGCCACACGCGGTCTTCAGCGTGCCCGAAATCGCCGGGGTAGGCATGACCGAGGAGCAGGCTGTTGAGCAGGGCAAGGACTATGTCGTCGGAAGAGCACCTTATGCGGACAGCAATGCCGGACTTGCGAGAGGCTACGAGGTTGGGTTCGTGAAGCTACTGGTCGAACGTCCCACGCGGAGGATTCTCGGGGCGCATATCCTCGGTGACGAAGCCTCCGATATGATCCATCTTTTCATCGCGATGATGAAGAAGGAAGGCACGCTCGACGACCTGCTGGACATGATCTTCATTCACCCTTCCCTGCCCGAAATAGCACGCGACGCCGCACGAGACGCCAAGAGCCGATTCGACGCCACGATCTAACCGGCTTAAACTGCACAGTAAGATCCTCTACCGCCAGTTCTCGCCCGGCGAAAGAGTCGGCAAATTCCCCGCCAAGAATCGGTGCAATGCCAACGGTGAGAAAGTGATTGGACCAGAAGCGGGAGGCCTACAAGCAAATCTCTTCTGACCGCAGAGGTTATAGTACCTGACTTTCAGCTTGTCATGAGCGGAAAGGTGGAAGATGTCAGGCCGTACGCATCATAGTACTGAATCGGCCAAGTAGAGTCAGATACGTCATGCCATTCCGGCTGTCAAGTGGGACGCATAAGGGATTCCGGGATCGAGTTATTGAAATTCGACGGGACTTTGGATAGGATAAAGCTCTGAAAAACGACGACTCGGAATCGAACCCGCAGGTGGAGAAGATCGGCCTATGTACAGAAGAATGAGCCCCCTCATGAATGTGTCACGAGCGTTCACGCTAATCGAGCTGCTGGTCGTGATCGCGATTATCGCAATATTGATGGCTGTGCTGATGCCGGCGCTCCAGGCCGCCAAGAAACAGGCCACAATGGCGCGGTGCCTGACGAACCACCGTAGCCTAACCGCCGGATGGATTATGTATGCGGACGAAAACGACGGCCTGCTGATGTGTAATGGGGCCTTGTATGAGACGGACGCGGACAAGACGCCGTGGGTGCATCGGCCTAAGGACTTAGCTGGTAATAACCTAGCCAGTCCGGCGCCCGAGACCATCACAAACGAGGACCGGTTTCGAGGAATAAGGCTGGGAACGATGTGGCCATACGTCAAAGACGTAGACGTCTATCACTGTCCGGGTGACAACCGGCGCAGCACCCGCCGGCCTCCTCGCGATTGTTTCCGGAGCTATTCCATATCCTACGCCTTCGGTCCGTTGAGGGCCGGTGATCTGAGCGGACGCGGCGGATATCGCTACCATACACGGATGCTCGAGGTGAGGAACCCGCCGCTCTACTACGTCTTCGTCGAGGAGGAGCACAACGGCAGTCAGTACGGGGAAAACGAGGGTGGGTGGCATCTGCCTATGAGCAATGGATTGAATCGTCTGGGCGATTCGGGAAGCTGGGCTTTTTACGATCCCTTAGCTTCATACCACCTTAAAGCCAGCACGTTCGGCTTCGCCGACGGCCACGCGGAAAAACGCAAATGGACGGATAAACGCACGCTCGAGTTCATCCGCGTCAACGCCGAAGAACCATCGGCTCATTCGGGCATCACGGTCAACTCCGCGGATAACCAAGATCTACGATGGATTATAGAGCACTTCGTCGCCCAAAATCGTGTTCAGTGACCTGTTTGCGGGGCAGAATATGTTAACGAGCACAAGACCTCTTCACAGTGAAATCGTGGACTTGACTCGGACAGGGCAGCGCTCTACTAAGAAGCCCCGAACACAACGCATGGCGATAAGTCGTCGTGTTCCTTTTCTTTGAGTCAAAACGGCAACCACTCAATTTAGATGCGTACGCCCTGCCTATACCGATCGCAAGCTCGACACTCACACAGGCAAGTCATATGGTATCGGCCGACTCCAATACTTCATCGCAGCCGATATCGCTACTTCCACCGATAACTCGGGGTTGCCCATCGATATCAGTCCATGTCCCATCCGGAATGAACGTTGGATCACCTGCATCGACGCACGGTGAATCCGACCTTAGATGGTAATCGCCATGTATCCAGACCGCTGCGGGATCGCCTGGTGTGGCCGGCAGTGTGGGATCCACTGGGTCCGCCCAAAGCCCAGCCGTGACGAAGCCCGGATCCGCATCGATATTACCTGCCCCGTCCATTCCGCCCTCCACATCGCAATAGCCTACGATAGCCGCATCGCAGGCAATCTGGTCAGTTGTGGGATTGACGCCATTGGAATAAACGATCGTGTTGACGATAACGGGCTCGCCACCATGGATTCCGCTGCCACTGTTGCCGACGATGGTACACCACACAATGTGCGCAGAGTTGACCGCTATGTTTCGGCCGCTTTTCGAAGCCCACATTTCGATGCCATCGCCACCATTGCCAGCAATGACGCAATTCACAATAGTTGGATTGCTGCTGTCCCATAGCTTGATTCCCGCCTCGACATTGTCCACAATGCAGCAGTTGCGGATTGTCGGCGCCGAACCGCGGCAATAGACGCCTTGTGTGGCACCAGTGAGCGTGAGGCCCACAAGCTTGGAGTTTTCGCCCTCACCTGTGGTAAACGCAACGGCTTGCGATCCACCATCAATTACCGTGGCGGCGACCACGCCCGGATCGTTTGGATTCTCCGAGCGGACCGTCACGGCCTTGCCACCAAAATCGAGACTCTCCTGGTAGACGCCTTGAGCAACCACGATCTCATCTCCGTCGTTCGCCTCCTGGACAGCGTGGGAGATGAAATCGTATCGTGTACCCTGTGTGACATTCTGTACAGGTCCGTCTTCGCTTGCAAGCGGCGGAACGACCAGCTCGATACCGTCGCCAATGCCCAAATTACGTGAATATTGCTTATCCACCGGATTGTTCCAGTGTTCGTGAACACCGAGACTGGCGAGGCGTATACCGTCACGTTCCGGATCATAAAACGTCCCCGACGGAGGATTGTCGGCCAGGGCCATCTCGTGCAGATAATTCTCCGGGTATCCAGTCACATTAGTACATCGCGGCTCATTGCGCAGAAAGTCCAACCCAACGGAATCAATAGCCACCGGGTCCTGAGAAGCGAATACGCTGGAGCACCAATCATCACCGAGAGATTCCCATTCAATGACGTTGCCTCCTTGATGCACTGCTGAATACAGTGCATCAATGAAATACAACAGCGTCTTTCCGCCCAGATGCCTATGCCCGTTTAACTCGACCAGGCAATTATATGATCCCATGAGATTGCTTCGTAGGCCATAGTTGTGTAATGGCGAAGGTGTCCAACCTTGATACGTCGATGTCGAAAGGAAGCGGACCGACCCGAAATGGTTCTTTGCACACAAAGTGATACCATATAGCTCGTGAGGCCGCAATAAGGCCATATTAATGAGGTACTTGGCTTGAGTCACACATCGGGGTAGATACGCGATTCCAGCTTCTGTATAAATTGGATTATCCTGGTCGTGGATTGCGCCGAGCCGACCGTTGCGCGCCACGACCGGTGAGACCACAAAGGTTACAGACTGAAAATTCGGATCAGGATTACTTCGGACTTTATCATAGATCGGATCGCCAATGTAGCGTGAAGCGTCATAGACGGTGATGGCCGAACCGGGTACTCCAACCATATTGATAAGTTGATCCAGAAATGAATAGACCACCTGGGGACTGGGCATACCATCCGCCGGCCCCCAGGCGCTGCCGGCATCCTGGTTCATGTTGATCTTGATAGAGATTTTCTCTCCGTACTGGTATCCGGCGTCCCCGAAGCCATGCGTCTGGTTGAAATGCCTGAACAGGGCCGTCCAGGCCTGTTCATCATCAGTCTGTCCGGTTAGAGTCTGAATAGCCTTAGACACCATATAGTCAACAACATCCTGATTCGTGTTTTCATCATCCCACCATCTACCGGTGAAGCCGTCCCAACTGGTCACGGCAGGATCATGGACCCATACGACACGGCCGGGATGAATGCCTCTGGCTACACCCATTGGGCTGTTCGGTGGTTCAGAGGGGGTAAACGCTGCGCTGGCCGGGTCACTATTTGTTATGCTCAGGGATAGCCATATCGACATGACGGCTACGCCGGCACAAGCTGCTGCCATCGTATACTTCGCCCCCTTCCATAATTGCCTTGCCTTTCGATAGGCCAGCGACGAGCTGATGATCCCAAGGAGCCATACGACAAAGCCGCTGGCCAGGGGCACCGCCATCCGCTGGCAGGGATAGCTCGCCCGCGATGGTTTCGGAATCACCCGGACCAGGAACCAGAGGAGGGACATTAGACCGGTCAACGGGAGGACCCAACGGACCCAGTGATATTTCCCGGCGTTGATAGGACGGCCCGTCTTCGGACATACGCGTGCTTGGCTTGCTTTCTTGTTGGACGCCATTGTCGGTCTCCTTAAATTGCTGCTCTAAACAGATGCCTGCCAGCGTTCCTATTTCTTTCCAGTGGTGCGTGCTCTCGAAACATATTGTATTCCACTGGGAACCAAAGTACGATTCAGGTTCAGTCTTCCTAATAATCCGTAGAAAATCTCACTCCGCTGCGCAGAAACTCGGATTTTGCGTGAAAAAAACTTGTTTTTGGGTGGTTGACGATATAATGAATCGTCAGACGAGGTAGTGCTGCATATTAGGGAGTTGAAGCCTTGGCTCTTCGTGATGATACGGACATGGGCGGGACGGCGGAAGTCTTTCTAACCACCCACTGGTCCTTGATCGAGGGCGTCCAGAAGCATCAAGATCCCGGGCAGGCGCTGATCGGTTCCCTCCTGAGACGTTACTGGAAACCCGTGTACTGTTACCTCCGCCGTGCAGGCTATGGCAACGAGAAGGCCAAAGACCTGACCCAGGGGTTTTTCCACGAGGTTGTGCTCAGTCGCCATCTAATTGAAAGGGCCGACCCATCAAAAGGCCGCTTTCGAACGTTTCTACTAAATGCACTGAAGCAATACGTGATCGACATGAGCCGCAGGGAGTCTACCCAGGCTAATATTCCACCTGAGAAACTCATCCCGCTGGAAATTGCTCGTCTGCCAGTCCTGCCGCAAACTGTCTCGCAATGGAGTCCGGAAGCATGCTTTAATTATGCCTGGAAGTCGGCGATTCTCGATGAGACGACGGCCACCGTCGAGGAAGATTGCCTCCGTGCTGGCCAGCAGATGCACTGGCAGGTCTTTCGAGATCACCTCTTGCATCCAATCCTCGAAGGTCGTGAGCCATCGCCGCTCAAAGAGCTTCGCGAGCGCTATGGCCTTGCCTCAGAGAAAACCGCCTCCAACATGATCATCACCGTCAAGCGACGCTTCCAGAGAGTGCTCGGAAGGCATTTGCGCAGCACGGTTAGCACCGACGCCGAGGCAAACGAGGAATTGCGGGACATTTTGGAAACCTGGCACTTCGGCGCGCAGCCCAGAGAGTGATCTTGCGGATATACAGGAGATGTGAAGGTCCCTACTATGACAGGCTGTGACCGTGCGTGAAGAGAATTCGACATTTGGAGCCGAACCACAACATCTCGACCGGCTGCTTTCGCTGGGATTGGAGAATTCCGAGAATAAAGCCACCATGCAGGCTGGACCGGAGATGGAGGCTCCGGGCGGTTGGTTCGGTCGCTACAAGCTCTTGCACGTCCTGGGCGAGGGTGGTATGGGGATTGTCTATCTGGCTGAGCAGACCGAACCGGTCAAGCGAGAGGTAGCCCTGAAAGTCATCAAACCTGGCATGGATTCCAGGCGAGTGCTCGCCCGCTTCGAAGCCGAGCAGCAAGCGCTGGCACTCCTGGAGCATCCGCACGTAGCCCGTGTCTATGATGCCGGGCTGGCTCCCAGCGGCCGACCCTATTTCGTCATGGAGTATGTCAAGGGTATCCCCATCACCGAACACTGTGACAAGTACCGGTTGACCATCGAAGACCGACTTCATTTGTTTCTACATGTCTGTGAGGCGATCCAACATGCTCATCAGAAGGGCATTATCCATCGGGACCTCAAACCTTCGAACATCCTGGTGGCGATCCAGGATCAGGAAATGATCCCGAAGGTCATCGACTTCGGCGTAGCACGAGCTGTCAGCCAGCCGCTGACCGAGCGGACGCTCTATACCGAGCAGGGCCAAATTATCGGCACCCCGGAGTACATGAGCCCTGAACAGGCGGAGATGACCTGCCAGGACATCGACACGCGATCTGACATCTACTCTCTGGGCGCTGTCCTTTACGAGCTGCTGACAGGCGTTCTCCCATTCGAGAGCGATACGTTACGTCAAGGACCGGATCATCTTAGGAAAATCATCGGCAAAGAAGATCCCCAGACTCCGAGTGCGCGTCTGAGCAGCTTGACGCACGAGGATTGCACTCGGATCGCCGGACGTCGCCGAGTCGATAGTAGCGTGCTCCGTCGCACGCTCCGTGGCGACTTGGAATGGATCGTGATGAAATGCCTGGAGAAGGACCGGACTCGTCGTTATGAGACGGCTAATGAACTGGCGACGGACTTGAGACGCTACTTGGCCAATGAAACTGTGGTGGCACGACCTCCAACCGTAGTGTACCGGCTTCAGAAGGCTTGGCGTCGAAACAAAACGCTCTACAGCGCCGGCGCCGCTGTCGCGATAACCCTGGTTGTTGGTCTGGCCCTGGCGTCCACGGGTTGGCGGCACGCTTTGCGCGAGCGTAACCGGGCCATTCTTGCAAGAACCACTGCGGAAGCGGCTCAGGCCAGCGAAGCGGCTCTGCGCCAGCAGGCCGAGCGACAAGAACTGGCAGCACGCCGACGTGCCTATGCTGCTGACATGACCCTTGCCCAACAGGCACTTGCAGAGAACAATCTGGGCCGTGTACGGACGCTGCTGGACCGCCAGAGACCGGAGCCAGGAGAAGAGGACCTGCGGGGTTGGGAGTGGCGTTATCTCTGGAGCCAGAGCCGCCCGGATGAGCATGAAGTGTTCTTCAGAGGTAAAAAGCGTTTGGATGGCTTAGAGTACAATGGCGACTTCCTACTGTGGTATGCCCAGGGAGAAATGGTGGTGACCAAAATCCAGGCGCATCAGAGGGTGCTGAGCCGAACCGATTGCTGGTGCGCCGCCTTTGCTCGCCGGACTCCCTGGTTAGCCTTTGCCCAACGTCGGAAGGATGAGATCGTCATCTGGGATTTGACTCATGCGCGCGAAGTCCGGCGCCTTGACCTGGGATTGCGTGCGGCCTGGCTGGGATTCACGCCGGATGACCGCCTGCTGATGAGTATTGCCTGCCATCCGCCGGCAGCCGGCGAAAAGCTGCGCTGGGAGTTAGCGATATGGGAGCTGGCCACAGGAGGGATCTTGTGGCGTCGCAACATTGACCCACCGAGCCTGGGTCGGCTCCGGATGGCTGCCATCTCGCCAGACAGCCAGTTGATTGCCGTCACCGCACCGGACTCCAGTTTCCGAGTGCTCCGGACAGAAGACGGAGATGAACGGTTTTCGGGGAGCATAGACGACGACTATGTCACGGCAGTGGTTTTTTCTCCTGATGGTGCCACTCTGCTGGCAGCATCAGGGATTGGAAGTCCAAGCATCCACTGTTGGGATGTGGCAACCGGTGAACCAGTTGACACACTGGAGGGACATCGCAGCTACGTAACCGATCTTCAGTTCACGCCGGACGGCAACCGTCTGATTTCATCGAGTACCGATCAGACCATCCGGCTGTGGGGTTGGCCTGAAGGCCACGCTACTACCGTGCTGCGTGGTCATGCAGACGAGATAGATGGGCTCGCCGTTCCTGGCGCGGGCAACACAGTGGCGAGTCGATGCCGGGACGGTTCTGTCTTCCTGTGGCCCCTTACCCGCCCTGCACAGACTCTCGCCTACCGCACGCTGCCAGTCAAGGTGGCGACCCGCTTTGGTATTACCTATGGTCAACCGCGTCCCGCTGTGTTCACACCGGACAGCCGGGCGATTGTCGCCATCGAATCCAACAATGAACTGTCACAGTGGGACGTCGCCACCTTGCGGGAAACACATCGCTGGCAGTCTGAGACGCAGAAGGCCGGGCGTGTCGTTCTCGCCCCGGACGGCGGCCAGGCGGCGATGATCGATAGCCAGGGCCGCCTGAACGTGATGGACCTGAGCACCGGCGTGGAACGGAGGAACGTACTCCCACATGCCCCTGCGATCGATACGGCCTGGTTTAGTGGTAACAGTCGGCATATGGTCACCGGTAATTCCACGGAAAGCAAGAACGCCTTCGATCTCCGTATTTGGGATTTGCCCCATTGCGAAATGAAGGGAACGGATCAAGTGCAGTTGGGAGGCATCTCGTTCGCCAATACGCACCTTGCCACGTACTGGGTCCTGGGACAGGATGGGCACGTGCACATCTGGGATCTCAGTCG
This sequence comes from uncultured Pirellulales bacterium, assembly GCA_964475805.1. Classification (GTDB taxonomy): domain Bacteria; phylum Planctomycetota; class Phycisphaerae; order Sedimentisphaerales; family Anaerobacaceae; genus JAFGTG01. Next base: position 12,397 of record CAYZAH010000019.1, read on the forward strand.
GCCCCAGACACCGCCGCGGGAACTGCTTCCCGCCGAACAGGGCGACATTGTTGCGGGTTTCGATATCTCACCGGATGGCCGACTAGCTGCCGCAGCCTTTGGCACAGGCTACCTCCGGGTCTGGGACATGCAGACGACCAAGCTGTTGCAGATGATGCGCGTGTTCCTTCTTGCCCCTCATGCCATTACTTTCTCGCCGGATGGCCGTCGTCTGGCCGCTGGGGGCGACGGCCGTGAAGCGGTCAAGTTGTGGAATACGGCCACCTGGCAGGAAGTGGCGACCCTGGCGGGTGAGGGATCGCTGTTCTATTTTGTTGCCTTTTCCCCCGATGGCCAAACCCTGATGGCGAGAAATAGTCAGGGCCTCCTCCACATCTGGTCCGCTCCCTCCTTGGAAGCTATCGAGAAAGCTGGTGCGGCTGCCATTGCAAACTCGGAAACACCTATTCCCACATATTAGAATCATTGAACAACGTGATCGAGCTCCACGAAGCCCGGCACAGGCAACAACGGACCGAAGAGTTGCGGGCAAGACCGCCAAAAATAGAAGCTCCTGAAGAGTAGCATGTCACCATTTAAATCGCCTTGGTATTTTCACATGAGTTTTCTCCAGACCCCCTGAACAGCATATGTCACCCAAGATAATGGAATTTTTTTCTTTATCATCGCTGTTGGCGCTCCGATTGGCAATGGCTGCCAGTTTACGCTCGCACTTAGTCGTCGTGACAGCCGAGGAGCACTGCTGCAAATGAACCGATATCAGAACAAAGTGGAGCTTGCTATCCAGAGTGCAGAAGGCAAAAGCACATGCGACCCGCTCATAGTCGGGGTGATTTGACCGGTCATCCACAACGAAACCAGAGGGAATATTGCTTATGCACCTTACCGAATTCGGATCACAAAACGCCACACTTTCGATTAGGACTCCAGTAACCCGCCATGGTGCAGATGGTAGATGGTTTCTCCATCTTGAGCCGCTGATACGGAGTTAACTCGTACAACTATGCGACGGTACGCTGCAAGCGGCGGAGTCCCATCGTCACGTACCGTCAGAACCACATGGATGGTCTTGTCGGCGGCATCGTTCGGGACATGCAAAAGAGCAAGAGAGGATGACGGGTTTGCCAGAGTCACTTCGCCCTTATACGTGCCGGCTTCGCGATAGATGAACCACTCCCAAGTAAGCGCATCCTCATCGGAATCCTGCGAGAGGCCGGCGTCAAGTGACAACGTTTGGCCGGGCTTCGCGTTCATATACAGAATACTTTTTCCATCGATGCCATTCACGACGGCGCGCGGTGCATGGTTCGCTTCGTGCGGCGATTTCACGCACCAGTCAAGTCTGGCGCGGAAATCATTCTGCAAATCGACCGCCCATCGAGCAAGAGTATTGTCGCGGCTGGTAGTTCCGTTCCAAGTGTCAGTCTGGTTGGCCCAATAGTAGGGCTTGCCGGGAAAGCCTTCGTTATGCCCGTAGCGACCGGCCCAGGAGCCCCACAGCGGCTCGTTCGGATCGTTCATGCCCGTGGGCACCAAGTAAAGGAACGTCATCGTGTCCCCCTCTTTCGCCCAATGCGTGGTATTCGTTGGGTATAACGCGCCAAGCGGGCCATGCCCGGTGAGCACGTCGCGCACAAGATCGAATCCGCCCGCTTTCGACGCAAGAGCGGAAAAACGGTGGTACCAGCGCTTGCCCTCGATCGGCGGCTGGAACGTGTTTACCCAAATCGGGAACGGCGGCGCGATGGTCGTCGTGTGATCGTCGAATTTGTCGACAGAGGAAAGCCGCAGCTTCTGCTTAAACCGGGCGTACCCCGCCGATCCCCGCTCGCGCTGCACCATGTCCAAGGCGCGTTTAAGGTTGTTCGTGGCCGCCCCCCTGTCGGTGCCCCAGTCTGAATACCAAATCGGTCGCGGGTCGTTCTTGTCCACGGCCGCGACAATCAGATCCACGGCGTCGTTCGTGTCATTGTAGCCGGCAACGGTACGCTGCCAGAGATATTCCTTCGTGGGATATCTCGCGTCGTGCTGCACGAGATTAGGCCGGCATTGGCCATAAGCATTCAGCAATCGCCGCACGATGCCTAATCCGGAATCTTGCGGATTTTTATTCTCCGGGCGCCGCGTCATCGGCCGATTTGCTATAATGCCTTCAACGTCCCACTCGTTGGAATAGAGTAAAAATCGCACGAGCGATTGTTCGTCATCGGGATCACCGCCTGCATCGGTTTCGATAATCAATCGAAGCCTCGTGTTTGTCGTTGTTGGTAAATCCGGAGCGACCGAATGTCCGACCGCCCTCTGACGGTCCTGGTCAGTGACCGCCTCCATGAGTGGTCCAAACAAGTACCGGCGGACCGGATTACCGCGTTGACTCGTTTCCGCGGCGACTGTTTCCAACGCCGAACCATTGCGTACGGCGATCAAGTTCAGACTGGGAACGACCAGGAGAATTTGATGGCCCGCGCCCGAACCCCAGAATGCGTCCTTCGGCAGTTCCGGATACGAACCATCGTTGTTACTCCACCATCCGATGCCGCAGTTGCCTGGCGTGCCTGCGTCTCGTGTGACGAGCTTCACCGCCCGCCGGCTGATGAGCCGCCTGCCTTGCCAGTCGCCTTCGCGCAACATGAGTCGGCCGACGCGCGCCGCCGCCCGAGCCGTGTAGTCCCCGCCACCCCAGGCGGCAACCAACGGCAGACCATCCACAATGTACGTCTTGCCATAGCCGACGGACCAGTCCGCATCTGCCACGCCGATGGGTCGCATCACCCGCTCGCGCAGCAGGGTACGAATGTCCTTGTGCGGAGCATCGCGCAGAGCGGTAGTGACACAGTAACTCAGCATCGCGATACCTGGATTGCTGTATTGGATCTTCTCGCCCGGCTCGAAAAGCACCGGTGCGGCGTCGCGTGAAATACTGAAAGCGTCCCGGGGTGGATTGAGCCTTTTCCAAAAATCGCCTTTCCAGCCAGTGAGCTTTTCGTGTGGCAGGCCGTCCGCTTCTGCGTCCTCGATGCCCGAGGTGTGCGAGCCAAGATGACGAATGGTTATCTTCGACTTGCGCCGGTCGCTTCTCCATTGAGACACGAATTGGGCGGCGGGATCGTCCAGAGTGACAAGACCATCGGTCATTGCCACTGCCACTGACACACCACCCACAACCGCCTTAGCCATTGACGCCGTATAGTGCTTCCGATCAACTCCGGACCCGGTTTGGTACCACTCGCAGACGATCTTGTCGTTTCGGATGACAAGCAGGCCCGTCGTATGGTGGTCGGCTAAAGACTTTCTCATGTCCTCAAGCTTGGCCCCGACCATCCCCTGGTCTTCCGGACTCGATGTTTGCCACCGGAACACGGCGGGGGGATGTCCCTCTGATGCCACACTCCGTGAACCTACAGCCGCCAGAACCAGCAACGCCAGTCCGGCAGACATCAGGCAGGTTAATCCCCTGGAGGCATATGTTGTTATCAGGTTGGATTGGATTTGCGATTGGGTCATGTTCATATCACACCTCATGGTCCTCAGGGAACACAAATCAGGACATCATATCTCGATAATGACCGGATGGTCACTCAATGTCAAGGGAATGAAGTCAACGTCAGTTAGATTCTGGATCGCATAGCTGAGCCTTCCCGGCGCCGCGATATTGTCGTCGGACAGAATCGTCGTCAGATTGTGAAGATACATGGCGGACAAGCAGAGAATCTGATGTGAGCAATTGTGGATGTCGAATAGACTCGCAAGAACGGTCTCCTTAAAAGAGAACGGCTGTTTTGTGCCACACTGATTTCAGATATTGCTACCTGGTCGATCTCCTTGGCTGCCGTGGATGGTCTTCTCCTGTTGTCTAAGATGTTTACCCAAAAAGGCAAGCAATTTACTGACAGAACGCTCGTAATACAGCCCAAGGTTGTGCTTCGTATCCGGTAGAATCAAGACTTCGTGCTCGATGCCGTTCTTCTCCAGGGTAGTCGAGAACTCCTTGAACGCGTCCGGACGGTCGTTGTCACCATTGACCAGAAAGAAACCAAAATCATTTTTCTTCCACACCGGTATGGCTTTCTCGATTGCCTCATGG
>CAYZAH010000020.1:0-5072 GCA_964475805.1 uncultured Pirellulales bacterium
CCGGGACTGGCGGGCGTCCCGCGCGGCACGGTCAAGAAGCTGAGGGTGCTGGCCTATCATTACGGCTACCCTGGGATGGCGGGTCCTGACAAGGTCGGCTGCGGAGGCCCCTGGGAGGTGATGCGGATTCTCGGCACGGTGAAGGTTTATGAAGACGGCTCGGCCTTGTTCAGCGTGCCAGCCAACACTCCGCTAAGCGTCCAGCCGCTAGATAAGCAAGGCAAGGCAATTCAGTTGATGCGAAGCTGGTTCACGGCGATGCCGGGCGAGACCGTCTCGTGCGTCGGCTGTCACGAGCAACCCAAAGATGTCACCGTACTCGGTCGCCGGCTGGCCACGAAGCACTTGGCGGAACAGATTGAGCCGTGGTACGGTCCGGCCAGAGGGCTGGATTTCGAGAGGGACGTGCAGCCGGTACTGGATAAGTATTGTGTCACCTGCCACAACGGCACACCGCGCGAAGACGGCCTACGAATCTCTGACCTGCGCGCCGAGCGATACGCGAAGGACTACCAGGGACGAGAACTAACGAAACTTGGCGCTACGCGCCTGCATCCCGTGGTGCGCCGGGCGCTCGGGGGAACGAAGGTTAGATACACGCCCGCGTACGAAGCTCTCATACCGTACATTCGCCGGGTGAACATCGAGGACGACGTCGGCTTGCTGGTCCCCGGTGAGTACCACGCGGATACAAGTGAACTGATCCAAATGCTCAGTAAGGGCCATCATAACGTACGCTTGAACGACGAGGCATGGGACCGGCTGGTTACGTGGATTGACCTGAACGGGCCTTGTCATGGGACATGGAGTGAAGTAGGCCCGATTCCAAATGGAGCGGATAGGCGCCGGCTTGAGCTGCGCCGACTTTACGGCGGCCCCACCGAAGACCCCGAGGCGGTCCTGGAGATACCCAAGGCTTTTGCCGAATCGAATCAAGGAAACCCGAAACTCGAATCTCGAAATCCGAAACAAATCCGAAATCCAAACCCGGAAATTCAAAACAGCTTCGCATGCGGTGAGCCTTCTGAAAAAAGCTTGGACCTGGGAGGCGGCGTTACGATGAGACTGGTGCGCATCCCCGCCGGCCCGTTCATTATGGGCGATGCGAACGGCTTGCCGGATGAACGCCCGGCGTCGCGAGTCTCGATTGACCGTGACTTCTGGATGGGCGCATGCGAAGTGACCAACACTCAGTACCACTGCTTTGACCCCGACCATGATTCGGGTTACTTCATGAAGCGTTTCCAAGGTCCGGATGGGCCAGGACTTTCGCTGGGCGGACCTGAACAGCCGGTCGTTCGCGTATCGTGGGAGCGTGCGATGGCCTTCTGCCGGTGGCTTTCACGGCGGATGGACGCGGATTTTACGCTTCCTACTGAAGCCCAATGGGAGTATGCCTGCCGCGCCGGCTCACGGAGCGATCTTTCCTACGGCGACATTGACACCGATTTCTCCCCCTGGGCCAACGTTGCCGACAAGGCGCTCAGCGTTCCCCCCAGGCCAACCGGCGGCCTGGAATCCAACATCGTCGCTCACTTCGGCAAAGGCATCCTCGAATCGAAGGTGTATGGAGGCAACATTCTCTGCGATCTGCGGTTCGATGATGGGGCCGTTGCGACGGCGAACGTCGGCAGCTATCAGCCCAACGCCTGGGGGCTGCACGACATGCATGGCAACGCCGCCGAGTGGACGAGGACAACGTACCGAGTCTATCCTTGCCGAACGGACGACGGCCGGGACGATCCAGCAGACTCGGGCCGGAAAGTAGTTCGGGGCGGCTCTTGGCGCGACCGTCCCAAGCGGTGTCGGTCGGCCTTTCGCCTGAGCTACCCGGCGTGGCAGCGTGTTCACAACGTTGGCTTTCGCGTCGTTTGTGACATAGAGGGCATTGAAGATAAGTAATTACGGAGCAACGGGAATATGAACGAGCGTGTTATGAGAAGCATAATTGTGTGGCTATGCGTCGCTTTGATCTTTGGCGGCCCGACGGCGGTAGCCGTTGCTGCTGGAGAGTATTTGTCCCCGGCGGCGATAGTGGCCGACGGCCGGGGCGAGAAACTCTACATCGCCGAGGCAACCGCCAGGCAGGTCGCCGTTTTCGACGTCGCGACGGCGAAGGTGACCGCGACCATCAGCGTGCCCGCTGCGCCGACGGCTCTGGCTCTCACGGGCGACGGAACCTGCCTTTACGTCACTTGCGGGGGTGCAAAAGGGAGTATTTGTATCATCGACATTCACAACGCCAAGATACTCCGCACCCTTCCCGCTGGCCATACGCCTTCGGCTATCGTGCTCAGCCCGGACGAAAAGTCGCTCTACGTGTGCAATCGCTTCGACAATGATGTCTTTGTGATACGTACCGAGGACGGCGAGCTTGTCGAAAAGATACCAGTGCTGCGCGAGCCAGCCGCGGCGGCTATTACGCCCGACGGCGCGTGGCTGTACGTCGGCAACCAGCTACCGGTGGGGTCGGCATCCGCCGATTCGGTGGCCTGTAATATCTCGATCATCAATGCCAAAACCGTGGCCTTCGATCATGATATCGCCCTGCCGAACGGGAGCACGGGACTCCAGAACCTGACTGTCTCACCGGACGGGCGATTCGTTTTTGCCTCGCACATTCTCGCTCGTTATACCGTCCCGACCACCCAGTTGGAGCGAGGATGGATGAATACGAACGCCATCACCATTATCGACGCGCGGCGCCGGAGACTCGTCGATACGGTTCTTCTGGATGACGTGGACCGAGGTGCGGCTAATCCGTGGGCACTTGCCTGCACGAGCGATTCGAAATATCTTTGTGTGACTCACGCCGGGACGGATGAGCTGAGCGTCATCGAAATCGCTCCTATGATCGAGAAGATCAAGAGCTATCGTCAAAACACTGGCACGTCGGGCCAGGACTACGCCGGCGGTTATTACGGCGCCTTTGGTTACGAAATGACCTCAAATGTCCCTAACGAGCTGAGCTTCCTCTACGGCATCCAAAAGCGAATCAAGCTCCCAGGCAAAGGCGCCCGGGCGGTGGCTATTGTCGGGCGTAAGGCCTACGTTGCAGAGTACTTCACCGACTCTCTAACTGTTGTGGACATGAATGACACATCAAGGTTCCGGACGACTTCCGCGGCCCTGGGGCCGAAGGTTCCAATGACCATCGAGCGAAGAGGCGAGATGCTTTTCAATGACGCCATGCTCTGTTTTCAGAGTTGGCAAAGCTGTGCCAGTTGTCACCCCTCGGACGCGCGGAGCGATGCTCTGAACTGGGATCTGCTCAACGACGGCTTGGGCAACCCGAAAAATACCAAGAGCCTGCTCCTGGCCCACCAAACGCCTCCGGCGATGATTACGGGGGTCCGTGAGAACGCCGAGGCGGCCGTTCGGGCTGGAATACAACATATCCAATTCGCCGTACGCCCCGAAGAGGAAGCTGTGGCGATTGACCAGTATCTCAAATCGCTCGAACCGGTTCCAAGCCCTTACCTCGTGGATGGCAAGCTCAGTGAATCGGCCAAGCGAGGCCGGAAGCTTTTTGGGCAAGCCGGCTGCTCATCATGCCATCAAGGACGGTTGCACACGGACTTGCATCAATATGACGTGGGGACGGCTGTGGGGGTGGATGAGGGCCGGAAGTTCGACACGCCCACGCTGGTCGAAGTCTGGCGGACGGCACCCTACTTGAATGACGGGCGGGCCGCTACAATCGAGGAGGTGCTGACAAAGTACAATCCGGATGACAAGCACGGGATGACGTCCAACCTAACCGATAATGAGATCAAGGATTTGGCTCAGTTCGTTTTGTCGCAATAAGACGACCCTCAATCACCAAAGCACTCGGAGGTAGCCCAAATGAAAAAGGCCACATGCTTGTCGGCTATCATCTTCTTTTCCATGTCGTTCGCTGCGACCGGCCGAACAACAGCGGGCCAACCTGGGAATGATGCTCCCGCCATGACCATTGTTGGACCTTTGGATGCGACGACAACAGAGTCTTTGGCGGCAAAAGAGATCCGGCGTTACGTGTACCTGCGGACCGGCAAGTTGCTCCCAATTATCCAAAGCGAGAGGATACCGTCTGGGAGTGCTGACCTTGTTGTCGTCGGACAAAAGGACCGCCCCATCGTTAGGGCGATGACAAACGCAACGCTTGCCCATTCAACAGAATCGCTCGGAGCGCAAGAGTATCTGCTCAAAACGATAAAACTCGGAGACCGCCGCATCGTGCTGTTGGTCGGTGGCGATTCCATCGGGACGCTTTATGCCGCGTATCGCTTCGCGGAGGACCTGGGCGTGCGATTCTATCTGCATGGGGATACGATCCCCGATAAGCGCATCAGCTTGACGATCCCCGATCTGGACGACAGAGGCAAACCGCTTTTCGAGACGCGCGGTATCCAACCGTTTCATGATTTCCCGGAAGGGCCGGATTGGTGGAATACAGACGACTACAACGCGATTATCGCACAATTACCAAAGCTGCGAATGAATTTCTTCGGACTGCACACCTATCCCCAGGGCGGCGTCGGCCCCGAACCCACTGTGTGGATCGGCTCACCCGGGGACTTCGACGAGGACGGAAGCGTGACGTTCAGCTATCCGGCGCGACACTTCACCACGGCCAACGTCACCGGGGCCTGGGGCTATCGTCCGACGAAGACGGAAGACTATACGTTCGGAGCGGCCCGGCTATTCGACCGCGATGACTATGGGCCGGACTACATGCGCGGCATGAATCCATGGACGGCACTTTCCAGAGAGAAGGCAAACGAGTTATTCAATCGCATGGCTCACGTGCTCAAGGAAGCCTTTGGCTACGCTCACGCCCTCGGCATCAAGACCTGTGTCGGCACAGAAACACCTCTGATCATCCCCGATGCTGTAAAGAAACGTATCGAGAGCATGGGTAAGGATGCAAACGATCCCACCGTCGCCCGGGAACTCTACGAAGGCATGTTCCAGCGAATCGCAAAGGCATATCCGCTTGACTATTACTGGTTCTGGACGCCGGAAGGTTGGACCTGGGGCAATCCGAAGGACGAACAGGTTGAAGCAACGCTGGCCGATTTCAGGGCCGC
>CAYZAH010000020.1:5172-11545 GCA_964475805.1 uncultured Pirellulales bacterium
CTGATGGGCATCCACTGGCGGACGCGCATCCTCGGGCCGAACGTCTCGGCTCTCGCGCACGCCGCCTGGAACCAGGAAGGGTGGAATCCGAACTTCGGCAAGGTGATCGAACCGCCCAAGCCCAAGCTGATGGAGGGACGTGAAGGAGGTAACATAGCCCAGTTCCCCAACAGCGCGATCGCCGACACGGAAGATGATCGCCTCTACCAGACGGTTATCTGGGACGTGAGAGCCTATCGACTCCGGGTACCGAACGGCACGTACACCGTGACACTGAGGTTTTGTGAGCCTCACTACGATGCCGTCGGCAAACGGGTTTTCAACGTCATGCTCCAGGGTAAGCGAGTGATCGGTTTGCTGGACGTCTTTGCCGAGGTCGGCAAGGACAGGGCTTTGGACTACACGTTTGAAGACGTGAAGGTCAGCAATGGGTTCCTGGAGATCGGTTTCGAGCCTCTCGTTGAGTATCCTTGCATCGCCGCGTTCGTTATCAAAGGTCAATCGGTCATAAGAAAGATCAATTGTGGCGGCCCGGCATACCGGGGCTACGAAGCCGACGTTCCGCCGGCACCCTCTGACGCGCGGCCCCGCGACTTGCCGGTGGACGATTTCTACACCGATTGGGCGCTGACGCAATTCGGGCCGGAGGTGGCCGAGCCGCTCGCCAAGCTGTTCACCGGTTTGGACGGCTCACCGGCTTCTGCGGGAAACCAGCAAACCGCACACTTGCCACGACCCGCCACGTGGGTGAACGGTCCCGGCGGAATCAGGCCCGACGAACGACCGTGGGACCAGGTCAGCAGAGAATATGCTTTCGTCGAGAAGATGGCCGAGTTGCGCCCGCACGTCAGAGGTCGCGGGAATCAGGAACGCTTCGATTACTGGTTGAACAATTTCCGCTATCTGCGCGCCGTCGGAAAGGTCAATTGCACGTGGGCGAAATTCAACGCGGCGATGAAGCAAATCAAAGACGAAAAGCGACCTGACGTTCGCAGACGCCTCGCGCGAGAGGTCGCCCTTCCGATCAGAGGAGAGCTTGTTGCAGACGTGGCCCGGGTGCACCGCTATCTCCTGGCGACTGTCGCGACAAACGGCGGAATGGGCAACGTGACGAACTGGCAACAACATATCATCCCAGTTTTGCTCACGGAGCCGGGCAAGGAACTGGCCGAGATTCTGGGCCGAGCCTTGCCCGCAGATGCCGTGCCCTCCAAACAGTATGAGGGTCCACCGCGATTGATTGTGCCGACCGCCCGCAGCAGCCTGTCAAAGGGCGAGGACCTGAGACTCAAAGTCATCATTCCGGGGACAGACAAGCCGAGGGACGCGACCTTGTACTGGCGAGCTATGGGCACGGGACGGTACACGCCGGTTCCTCTGGCGAACGCGGCACGTGGCGTTTACCTCGCTCGTATCTCAGCCGATGCGATCCAGAGTGACCTGGAATATTACGTCAAAGTAGCCTCAACCGATGGGCGGGAGACTTTCTTCCCGGCAACCGCACCAGACATCGGTCAGACGGTTGTGGTAATGGAGGAATAATGCGTTGGAACATACCCTGAATCGCCGAACACTCCTCAAGGCTGCAAGTTTAAGTGCCGCCGGATTAGTGACACCCAAGTTCGCAAACGCTGTACAGGACACGACTGACGAAGCACCGAACGTACCCACTCCCCTGCCGAAACAGGTGGTTTGGCAGGATTTTGAACTGGGTTTACTTTATCATTTCGACCTGGACGTGTATATGCCGGGCGGCCACCACCACGAGCGCTCTCGGCGAGAAAAGCTCGATCCGAACCTATTCAATCCGGCTAAGCTCGATACCGACCAATGGCTCGAAGCGGCAAAAGCCGCGGGAGCGCGCTACGCCATCTTTACCGCCACCCACCATCAAGGTTTTCTCCAGTGGCAAAGCGACGCTTATCCGTTCGGCCTCCGACAGATCAAATGGCGCAACGGCAAGGCCGACATTGTCAAAGACTTCATTGAATCCTGTCGGAAATATGACATCGTACCGGGAATTTACGTGGGTATCCGCTTCAACGCCTACTGGCAGGTGTATAACTATAAGACGAACGCCGGTAAGGGTGATGATGAGGACAAGCAACGTCACTATATGCGAAGATGCGAGCAGATGGTCGAGGAATTGTGTACGCGATACGGCCCGCTTTGCGAGATATGGTTCGACGGCGGCGTCATTACGCCCGAACAGGGAGGCCCGGATGTCCTGCCGATCGTCGAAAAACACCAGCCGGACGCGCTCTTCTATCATAGCCTTCAGCGCGCCGAGCACCGCTGGGCCGGCAGTGAATCCGGCACGACAGACTATCCATGTTACTCGACGATGCCGACCGTCGCCAGCCAGATCCGCGCCCATACAGATCCAAAGCAAGGAACAACTTTGCTGAAACATGGTGACCCGAACGGCCGGGTGTGGTGCCCTGCAATGTGCGATGCCCCGATCCGCGAGCACGACTGGCTCTGGATACCCAATCGAGAACAACGTCTGCAACCGCTCGATAAGCTCGTAGACATGTACTATAAATCCGTGGGACGAAACGCCAACCTCATCATCGGAGCGGTGCCGGATATGGACGGCCTTATACCTAAGGCCGATTTCGATCGCTACGCTGAGTTGGGCAAGGACATTCGCCGACGTTTTGAAAAACCGCTGGCCAGAACCGAAGGCCGAGGCCCAACACTTGAGTTGAAGCTCAGGCCGCCCACCACGTTCAATCACGTGGTTATCATGGAGGATATTGCCTGCGGTGAACGCGTGCGAGAATATGTTGTTGAGGTCCTGGTCGACGGTCGATGGCGAAAAGTCTGTGATGGAGAATCAATCGGTCACAAACGTATCCAATTTCTGGCTGACGGAAAGACGGTCACGACAGCAAAGGTTCGGCTTCGCGTAACTCAATCCGTTGCCAATCCCATTATTCGCGAACTGGCCATCTACAACGTCTGATACGATTTCAGAACAGCTTGACGTCGATCTTCTTGTTGCGCCAGTCGGCAATGAAGGCTTGCATCTCTTCGAGCAGCGCTTTGAGTTGTGTACTATCATCAAGCAAATGCTCGTAGAGGGTCCCGTCGTTGATGAGCTTTCCGGCAGTGCCGTCGCCGCTATTGATCTTCTCCAAGACCGACCGCAGTTCCCCCATAGACCGGCTGAGCTGTTCACTCGTATCCATCAGCGACACCAAAAGCTTGTCCGCCTTTGCGTCAACGTTGCGCAAGGTGGATTTCCCGGTAGAGGCGAATTCCTTGATCTCGCTGCTGGTATCGACCAGTGACGTCACGACTTCGTCTGTCTTACCATCGACGTGTTTGAAGACCGCCGTTCCTGCTGCGGCAAGCTGCTCGAATTGTTCCAGCGTCTTCTTCGCCTGACCCGACGCTTCGGCCAGATTCGCCAGCATTCGCTTCAAGTTCTCCTTGCTGTCTTTATCTCCAATCACGTCGTTGGCGTTGCTGACGAAGTTGTTGATGCCCTCAATAAGATCGCTCAGCTTCTGCTGGCTCTCCTCCGGGAAAAACTCACTGGTCATGCCGGTTGAGCCCTGCAATTGACTGCCCTCCGCCAGAAACGGTCCGATGGGTTCGTTCACGTCTAGATGCCTGAGTTTCAATTCGATATAGCTGCTGCCTAAGCCGCGCGTCATTAGTTTCGTTTCCACGTTTTGTGGAATATCGGTGTATCTCTTGTTGATACTCAGAATGACCAGAGTCTGATGGAAGAACGTGTGCGTGTTCAGATCCTCCATCACCTTTGGCGGGCCGATACTTGTGACTCTGCCGACCTGATAACCGCAAAAATCGACGGACGTGTCTTTCTCTACGCCCATCGCGTTGGGAAACCGTACGTAGACGTGAAACGAATCGAGCTCCGCCACGAAGCCGGGCAGGTCGCCGAACTTAAAAATCAGCCAGACAAAAGCCGTCAGGCCAAAAAGCACAAAAACGCCGACAACGAGATTGCGACGTTTCTGGCTGGTTTCATAGTCACTCACAATTCGCCTCCTTTCGGTCTTGTAAAGCTCTAATCACCGTGCCCTTCCAAGAACAACTCCCTTATCGCCCGTAACGGATAGCCGCTGGCGTTTAGTTTCTTGATTAGCTTGATTCGCTCGATGCACTTGTCATCGAACAGCCGCCTGCCGGTCGGCGTCACTTCCGCAGGCTCCAGCAGTCGGACCATGAGATAATATTGCAGAGATTGCCGGGAGACGCCAGCTTTTTTTGCGGCCGCACCTATCGGTATCAGTTCGCTTTTCTTACTCACATGTGGACCTCGTACCGCAAAAGACAAATAAATACAACGCACCGTGAAAACGCGAGTCGAACTCCCGGAAGATTCTACCGACTTTGTCTGGCTCTGCCCAGGAGTTTCTATGTCCAAGAGCGGCCGCCCTGCTGGGGGCCATCAAGAACTGACTGGAACAATCTAATGAGCCAGAGCCATGGTCACCGTTTTCGCCATAGATCATCCACGCCACTTGAACAGGCCTAATTTCAGTATTCAAGGGCACTTACACCTTGTGCAGTATACCAGCTCTACGGAAATCAACGGCTTTTTGACAAAATGGTTCTTGCCCGAGACGTTGGGCGCTCAAATGAAATGCGCTTAGTAAGGAGCCAAGCGACGAGCTTCGCTGCCGAACGCAATTCCGGACCAAAGTGGCTGATGCGCGTAGCATGTATCTCGACCAGGGCACGGATGTCCTCAAAGACGGTGGCCAAGGCGTCATGACGATGCCGTATCGTGACGTACTCTGCGGCGACTATATGGATCAGATCAAAGCCCTCGGCGTCTTGACGGGATTCAAACTTGTCGAGGGGGTGTAGACGCCGAACTGGACAACTGACCGCGGCTTCGATCTTTCCTGACGAACGGCGTATATTTCTTGTCGCACGAGAGAATGTGTTCGGCCAGCCAGTCGTACAGGAACCGGAGCATGTCGCTGGATAACTTTGATTTCTCGTTGGCCGCACGTGCGCGGAGATCGTCAACCTTCTCTCGATACCGCTGGTGTGCCCGGATATGGTAATCGATCTCGGGATAGGCACACTCGGACATGTACCCTTCCTCGGTCTCGAAATGCACGGAGGCATATTCAGCCATTTCCGTCAGCAGGTCGGATATGCCCTGGGGGCTTATTCCTGCCGCCGGTGCTTCAAACAGCGTGTTGATCATTTTGAACAATCGCTTGTGCTGCTCGTCCAGCTCTTCCACGCCGACGCTATAGGCTTTATTCCATTCGATCGCTTCCATTGAAAGAATCCTCCAAGTGAACCGGTTCTGAATTCCTCAAGCCAGTTCTCTATATCGTCTCAGCCGGGAAAGGCCATGAACATAAAATCCCGCGCGGTACGAGACCGAATAGAATTGTCCGGCTTGGGCAAGGTCACTGAGAAGCTTGGCGAAGAGCCTGTTTGATTATAGGACGCATTCGTTTGGGCCGTCGAGATGGTTGGCTCGATGGCGTTCCGTAATGCCAACGCCCGATGGACCTTCGGACTCGAAGCGAGCCTGCATGTAGTTCGCTTCTCTTGACTTGGCCCCGCGAAGGAAAACAGTTATATATGGGCCATGAAGCCGAAGATACTACTGGTAAATCCGCCGATCTATGACTTCGCCGCGTATGACTTCTGGCTCAAGCCCTACGGCCTGCTGAGTGTCGCAGGACTTCTGCGCAACGAAGCTGACTTCAGACTCTTCGACTACCTCGACCGATTGGACCCCTTCATGACGAGTCGAATGGGGCTTGCCGCCGATCGATGGGGAAGAGGGCGGTTCTACCGCGAGCGGATTCCAAGTCCTCCCTGCCTGCGTGAAATTCCACGATACTTTCGGCGATTCGGTCTGCCCCGACGTCACTTCAAAGATTTCTTAGCGGAAGAAGGACCGTTTGAATTCGCCTTTGTGCAGACGACTATGACCTATTGGTACATGGGCCTGAAAGAGGTAATTGAGGACATTCGCGAGGCATGGCCACAAACCAGGATTGTGCTGGGGGGCGTTTATGCCACGCTCTGCCGGGACCACGCGCAAAAACTCGGAGTGGATTTCGTTCTGTCGGGCGTGGACCTTGAACCGCTCTGGAGCTACCTCGGACTCCGTCCGGATTCGGATCAGCCGGCGCTATGGCAAATATACCGTAAGTTGAACGTCGGCATTCTGAAACTCAGCGACGGCTGCCCTTTTAGCTGCACGTATTGCTCCGTACCGAAGGTCTACGGCAAATTCAAGCCGCGATCTCTGGAACACTCCTTGGCTGAGTTGGACCTGCTCCGTCGGCTCGGCGTTGAAAACATTGCCTTCTACGATGACGCCCTGCTCTTCGATCCCGAAAAGGTTCTCATTCCATTT
>CAYZAH010000020.1:11645-16446 GCA_964475805.1 uncultured Pirellulales bacterium
ACCGCCTATCAAATCCTGGGCCATCCTCACATCGGTATTCAGGAGCTTGAAGCCTCGATGCGTTTCGTCCACAGCCTGGGCATTCGCGGCATGTTGGCCGACTTTTCACCGATACCCGGCACGCCCGACGGCGAGTATTGCCGCAAGTGGGTCGATATCGACGAGCCGCTCATGCACAACAAGACCGCCTTCCCGATCCTCCTGCTCGGCTTCGACGAGACCAACCGCCTCAAAGACCTTCAGCGCACGCTCAATCGGTCGCTGCCAGCCGTTGGAAAAGCTTGATTCGAGAAGGTGAAACTGCTATATACTGCCCGCCGACATGGAACAGAAGGACAAGAAAAAGACGATCAGGATATTCCAGTGGGCCTCGTTCCTGAACGACATGGGCTCGGATATGATTTATCCGGTCTGGCCGCTGTTCATAACGACGGTCCTAAAGGCCGACATGGCGGCCCTGGGTTTCCTCGACGGCCTGGGAGAAGCTCTCGTCTCGATATCTCAGGCGGCTTCGGGTTATCTTTCGGACAGAATTCGAAAACGGAAGGTCTTCATCTGGTCCGGCTACCTTTGCGGGGCCATATCTCGAATAGGTTATGGCCTGTCGGGAACATGGCAACACTTGATTCCCTTCAGAATTCTGGACCGAGCGGGAAAGATGAGAGGCGCGCCCCGAGATGCGATGGTTGCAGACCTTTCCGCCAAGGCTAACCGGGGCAAGAATTTCGGCATGCTCCGCGCCATGGACAATCTCGGTGCCGTCTGTGGCATTCTGATTTGCATCGTGCTGGCCGGACCGTTGGGATACAGGAAGTTGTTTCTCTTAGCGGCACTACCGACCGCCATAGGGACGCTCCTGATCCTTGCCGGCATAAGAGAACCCAAAACTGACCACGCAAAAGTATACAAAGGACTCGCCCTGAAAGACCTCGACACAAATTTCAAGCTGTTTCTCTTTCTGAGTGTTCTTTTTGCGCTGGGCTCTTTCAGCTACTCCTTCCTGTTGATTTACTCAAAGACCCTCGGGTTCAAGGCATCGCAGGTTCCGGTTCTGTATCTTGTCTTCACCGCTGTGGCCGCGTTGTTCTCGCTGCCTTTCGGGAGACTCTCGGACAAAGTGGGAAGAAAGCCAGTTTTGATGCTATCGTTCATCCTCTGGGGCTTGGTGAGCTTATGCTTTATGGCCTTTCAAAATCACGCGGCGATTTTTCTGGCGTTTGTCTTCTACGGCCTTCACAAAGCGGCATTGGAGCCTGTACAGAAGACGTTTGTCGCCGAGCTGGCACCGTCTGACTACCGGGCGAGCTGCCTGGGCGGCTTTCAAATGGTGACGGGGCTGTGCGCTCTGCCCGCTTCCTTAGCGGCGGGAGTACTCTGGGACAGAATCGGCATGTTAGTGCCCTTGTTTCTTTCGCTCGGATTGACAATCGTATCAACCGTAATGCTGATTTTCGTGACAGAGAAAAAGCCCGAGAGCCCGCCGTGACCAACACTTGAAGCATACCTTGTGGATCCATCTGTCTGCCTCCGTTCTTCAAACGTCTCCACCTCGCGTTTCATCAACATCCTGTCCAATAGCGGGGATTTACGGCTGGAGCAACGAGAAACCGATTTGCGATTTCCGATTTATGGTTTATAATTGTCTCACTTCGACATTCGATATTCATCATTCGATATTCGCTATTTATGACTAAACGAGTTTACTTGCAGAGCTTCGGTTGCCAGATGAACAAGCTGGATACGGCGCTGGTTGTCGGTGCGCTGAAGGAGGCGGGATTTTGCATGACGGATAGCGTCAAGGAAGCGGACGTTGTCCTGATAAATACCTGCTCGGTGCGGGAACATGCCGAGCAGCGGGTGCTTTCACATTTGGGGCATTTGAAGCACATCAAGAAGTCTCGTCCCGACTTAGTGGTGGGCGTCATCGGCTGCATGGCCCAGCGGCTCGGCGGTGAGCTGCTGAAACACGAAGCTGTCAATCTCGTCTGCGGCCCGGCGCAAATACCCCGCCTGAGCGAGCTCATAACAACCGCCATTCATGAGAAGAAAAAGACCTCCGCTGTGACGGCGGAAATCCGGCAAAGAGCCAGTGACGAACAGAACCGATCCCTGGAGAAATTCGAGACCGCCTACGGTATCGAGGACAAGCAGATTCCGGCGCAGGCATATGTACGGGTGATGCGAGGCTGCAATAATTTCTGCACATACTGCATCGTGCCCTACGTGCGCGGGCCGGAGGTTTCCAGACCACCCGAAGCCGTCATCGAGCAGATAAGGAGACTGGCCGGTAGCGGCGTCCGGCAGGTCACACTTTTGGGCCAGAGGGTCAATGCGTACAAATACAAACAGGGTGAGAAAACCTGGTCCCTGGCGGACCTGCTCGGTGCGGCCACCGAGATCGAGGGAATCGAATGGCTCAAGTTTGTGACCAGCTACCCGTCCGAGGAGTTCTTCTACGAGATTCTACAGGTCATGGCCGATTCGCCGAAGGTCTGTCCGTACCTGCATTTGCCGGCCCAGAGCGGCTCGGACAGAATCCTCCGCGCGATGAACCGTCACTACACGAGCCGGCAATACCTGGAAATGCTCGATCGCACCCGAGAGATAGTGCCGGATATTTCAATCGCAGGTGATTTCATCGTTGGCTTTCCTGGCGAGACAGAAGAAGATTTCCAGGCGACGGTCGATTTGGTCGAGCAAGCCAGGTACAAAAACGCTTTCATTTTCAAGTACTCGCCCCGGCCGGGCACGACCGCAGACAAGAGATTACAGGACAGCGTCCCTGCGGAAACAAAGCAGAAACGAAACGTCGAGCTGCTCGCCGTACAGGAAAGAATCAGCGACGAGCTCAGCCGGGATTTCCTGGGCAAACAAGTGAAGGTGCTGGTCGAAGGATTGAGCAAGAAATCGCGTGTGAATACGGATGAAAACGAGAACCCACAACTCATCGGCCGGACATCCGGCGACTGGATCGTTGTCTTCACCGGCCCCGTGTCCTTGACAGGCGAGTTCGTAGACGTGAAGATAACCAGCGTGAGCCCGCTGACGTTGTTCGGGCAGTTCGACGGAAAATAACGTTCTATAGAAAGTACCGGCGCATGGGAAAATTGTCGGACAAAAAAGGCTACATCTGCGACATGGACGGCGTGATCTACCACGGTGACCGGCTCGTGGAGGGAGCAAAAGAATTCGTCGATTGGCTGAAGAAGGAGAACAAGAGGTTTCTCTTCCTGACCAACAGCAGCGCGAAGGCGCCGAAAGAACTGAAGCAAAAACTCCATCGCATGGGTATCGACGTGGACGTCCAGGATTTCATCACCTCGGGACAGGCCACGGCGAGTTTTCTGGCCAGCCAGAATCCCAACACCGGCGTGTACGTCATCGGCGAGTCGGGTCTCACAAACGCTCTGTACGAGGCCGGCTTCTACATGGACCAGGTGCATCCCAAATACGTCGTCGTCGGTGAGTCACGCTCGTACAACTTCGAGCAGGTCGAGCTTGCCGTCCATCTTGTGCTCAAGGGAGCGAAGCTCATCGGCACGAATTCCGACGTGACAGGCCCTTCCGAGAAAGGTATCGTACCGGCGTGCCGGGCCTTGATCTCGCCGATTGAGATGGCTACGGATAGAAAGGCTTACTTCATCGGCAAGCCAAACCCGCTCATGATGCGGCACGCCATTAAGAGGATCGGCTGCCAGCGGGAGGACACGCTTATTGTCGGCGACAGAATGGATACCGATATCATCGCCGGAATTGAGTCCGAGATCGAAACGGCTCTCGTACTCAGCGGGATTACGAGACGAGAGGACCTGGTGATGTTTCCGTACGAGCCGGATCATATCTTCGATTGCGCGGCCGACATCATACACGCCGAGTGAACGTCTCTCTCGATATGATAGAGTCCTCTGGAAGGAGATTCTATGAGAACCAAGATACGTGTCACTATCGGGATGTTCGTCTGTTGCGCTCTGGTTTCCAGCGCAGCCGCGGCTTCATCAGAGGAAAAGATTGATCGCCACGCATTAGTGACCCGGCATAATGTCACGCTGACGAAGCCCAATTCGCTGACACCGCTCAGTGTGGGCAATGGTGAGTTTGCCTTCACAGCCGACATTACAGGTCTCCAGACTTTTCCCGAGTTTCACGCCAAAGGCATGCCGTTAGGCACTCAATCGCAATGGGCCTGGCACAGTCTGCCCAATCCCGAAGGATACAAACTCTCCGATGCGTTGGAATCCTATGACGTCGCGGGGCGGCGGGTGCCCTATGCGTCGGGCGGCAATTACCCAAGAGGATATTCACCCGCAGCCACGTGGCTTCGGTCGAATCCGCATCGACTCGATTTAGGACGGATCGGACTGCGATTGACAAAGCCGGACGGTTCCTCGGCTCGCATTGAGGACTTGACAGAAACGACGCAGACGCTGGACTTATGGACAGGGTTGTTGAGCAGCCGATTCGAGTTCGACGGCCAGCCTGTTTCGGTCCGGACCGTTTGCCATCCGGCACGAGATATCCTGGCGGTAAGGGTGAAATCGCCTCTGCTCGCGTCTGGACATTTATCCGTTCGGTTGGCCTTTTCTTACGGCAGTACAGATTGGAGAAACGCGGCCGATTGGTCCAAGCCGGATCGCCATCAGACCCTAAGCCACATCAGCGATGGCAAGGCGGAGTTTACCCGTATTCTTGACGCGAATCGTTACCATGTCCGGCTGCTGAGTCCGACCGAGGGACACGTCACGACGGTCTCTCAGCATGAATATGAAATATCGCAAGTGAAGGGACAAGTGCTGGAGGTTGT
>CAYZAH010000021.1:0-10827 GCA_964475805.1 uncultured Pirellulales bacterium
ATCTCGCCCCAAGTGTTCGTGTCGACGTCGTAAGGGATGCGGAGGAGGTCATATTTGACCTGGTCGTACAGTTTTGGCGGATTGCCTGTATCCGAGGGCCATAGTTTCGGGGCGCTGCAAAAATAGAGATACTTGCCGTCCGCCGACCAGGCGGGCCAGTTCTCCAGGCGGTCTTTCTGAGCCAGCTTAGGCTCGACACCGGCCCGTTGCGGCTCACACAGATAGTAGGCCAGAAAGGAATCTATGTTGACCGTATCACGGACCTCATTGCGGGCCGAATGATAAAACATGGGCAGATTGTTCACAGCGTACACGGCCATTCGTCCGCTGGGATGCCAGGACGTGTAGCCGAACTTGGTGCCCAGCTTCTCGACGTGACCGTTTTCAACGAGAAGCGTCCCGACGCCATATTTCTTCGAGCGGACGCCGAGCAGCATCTTGTCGCCACGGTTCGCGGGGAAGGAATGGCAATTCAAACATCCGTTCTCAAAGCTCATGCCGCTAAGAACTGTGGATTCCTCGAAGCTGCTCAGATCGCGACAATAGACGCCGATTTCGCCCCTCACCCGCAGGTGGGTCGGATACATCTTTCGATACACGACGTAGCCATCGATGGGTTCCTGAGCAATGAGATTCGTCACGGGCCGGAAGTGGTTCCATCGACCCTTCTCGTTCTTGACGAAAATATCAACCTGCAAATCGCGTCCCTTGTTGCTTTCGAGCAGACCGTGCCAGCGCGTTTGAGGGATATCTATGACGCCATCCCGGCTGAAGACCTCAATCGTGTCGCCTTGTTGCGAAGATATCCTGGCGCAGAAGGCGAAGCCGGGCTCCCGGATAAGGAAGTTCAGCGGGGCGATATTCGGCGGGATGGCCGTCCCGGTGTAATCAGGGAAAATGCGGGCCTCGCGATCCATCTGATCGAACTCGGTGATCGGCTCCCACGTCTGCGACGTATGGGCGAGGACAGCGTAAGCTAATCCTCCGGCCAAAGGAGCAAAGGCACATAAGCCAATGAAAATACGCATTCGCATAAGAAATTCCTCAGCCGGCAAGGAAGTAATAATAGAAATACGTATTGCCGAACCTTTCTTTGAGCGCCGCCCGGGCAGCGGGAATGTCACGACCGTACTCCTGCATCGCCCGCGAGAACTCAGAAAAACTCGTCTTAATCGGCTCGGCAATCGCCCAGCCCGGCACGTTAGGCGATTGCCCCTTGACGAACCGGGACAGAAGCAGCGCTTCCTGAAAGTGCTTCGGAACCGTCGAGAAGTTCAGATGATGGTACACGTTGAATTTCTGCACGAAACCATCCAGGTTCTTCGAGAGCAGCAGCCAGGCCATACCATACATGTAGGCCATCCGATTACGAGGATTCTCCGTCAGGAGCAAGGTCAGCGTGTCCGCGTTGCCCACGTAATCCGTGTGGAGCATCACGCTGCGCAGCGATTGAATCTCGCCATCCTCGGACAGATCCGGGTCCTTCTCTATCCGCTTGAGGTCGTCCCGGGCGACGGATGACCAAAACGGGACCTTCTCCAGCCTCCCGAGGAAGACGCGAGCCGCCCCGACGTCGCCCTTGACCATGTTGACCACGGCCAAACGTTGGAGCAACAGTGGACGTTCGCCAAACGTCTCGACACAAATGCTCAAAGCATTCTCCGCCTGATTAACCAGGCCAAGCTCCAGGCACGTATCGGCTTTTTGCCAGATTGGGTCTGTACCTTCTTGCGTCAAGAACAGGGCGGCGGTCTCCTGCGGAAAGCCGAACATCTCGTCGCCGAGCCGTCCCGTCTGATACAGCGCGCGGTCGAGCGCGTGACATACGAAATAGCGGTATGGCGTCCGCCGACCGATTTCGATGACTTTGCTCCACATCTTGTGACGGGAGTAGTAATCTACCTGCAAAGACCTCTTCACTTCAGGATTACGAAAAACCAACAAAGTCGCTATCGTGATGCCGATAAGGGCCGGCATCTGAAGGTGACCAAGGATCTTACCGACAGCAAACCGAAGCCCGTGGCCGTTCTTTGAGCGCCGCTCCTTGCTATGGACCTTTGACGAGGCGAGATCACCTTGCTTCTTGGAGAACAAACGCCATATTCCAACAGCCGCAACCGTCAAAGGCAAGAACAGGTAGAGCGCATAAACGGCCGTCAACATCATTCGACCTGATTGGCGACTCAGAAGCCTCCAGGAAAAGGGCAGCAATTGGCTGTACGCATCAAGAAGCCGGATGCCATAAACTATGCTTCCGAGAACCGGCATAGCTGCACCCGCAACGAGCATGAGCAGACCAAGAACCCATCGGTTTCTCAAGAGCACCTCATAAAGTCCGCAGAGGGCAACGAATACAAGCGCCGGCCCTCCGGCTACGACGTACAGGATCGAAGAGAGGATCAGGAAGAGCAGGGCGGCCAAGGCCGTATTGTTGGACACGAATCTCAAGTAAAGGCAGAAACTCACCAAGGCCACTGACAATCCCATCGTTGTCGGAAAATGAAACGTGTATTGACCATACAGGGCCAAGAGCACCAGAGGACCGAAGAATCGAAGGCCGTGAAGCCAAGCAGCGCCGACCTTCCTGACGACGTAGCCGGTACATAAACAGATTATCCATGCCTGGGTCGTTACGACGGCCGAACCGAGCCAGGAATAATAGAAGGATTGGGCGAGGAAGGCTGAGAGATATTCAATCAGTCCGCCGGGATATACGAGGAAATCGTTGAAGAAGTCCCAACCCCGGTAAAAGGCCGGGAAGTTGTCGATCAGGCCACCGCCGTGGTAAAGTAGACGAAGATCAACCACAAATGCCAAGTAAAGGTAGAAAAACACGAAGAAGGCCGCGTCAGGAAGGAGTCTCCACCAGCGGCGGGCCATGACCTTCCGAGTTGCATTCCTTACCCTCATAGACAGGTACGCTCGTGATCCCGGTTACGACACAACCGCCGGCCACTCAAATTCTTCATCCCGAGAACGCTCACAGACATTCCGGAGCCTCATGTTTCGATAATCTACCACGTTCTCCCCGAAAAAACAATGGTCGGCTCGGCGCATGAAAGGAGGACGTCTACAGACCCGCACAGGGATGCACAAGCAGATGAAGGACTGTCAGGTATTCTGCCTCAGCCAACCCGTGAATTTGGCCAGGCCGGTTTGGATCGGTGTCGAAGGTTTATAATCCAAATCCCGCACGGCTCTGGTGACGTCAGCGTAGGTGCGTTCGACGTCACCAGGCTGCGGCGGCAGGTATTCTTTGACCGCTTTTCTGCCGAGAGCATTCTCGATCTCGGCGATCAGATCGTTAACGGCAATCGGTTGCGACTCACCGAGATTGTAAACGTTGAATCCGTCACATCTTTCCATAGCCGCAACGGCGCCGTCGATGATGTCATCAATATAGGTGAAGTCTCGCATCATAGTCCCGTCGCCGAAAACGGGAATGGGCTTACCCTCTTCGATGAGCCTGGCGAATTTGTGAATGGCCAGGTCGGGCCTCTGGCGGGGGCCGTAGACGGTGAAGAAACGCAGGCAGGTGATCGAAATATCGTACAGGTGGTGATAGGTATGGCAGATCAACTCGCCCGCCTTCTTCGTTGCGGCGTAGGGTGAGATCGGAAAATCGACGTTGTCCTCTTCGGAGAAGGGCACTTTCTTGTTGTTCCCGTAGACGCTCGAGCTCGATGCGAAGATGAACCTCCCGACGTTGTGCTTCTTCGCGACTTCGAGCAGGACCATTGTTCCATTGATGTTGACGTCCGCGTAAAGCACGGGCTGAGCGATCGAGGGACGCACGCCCGCGCGGGCCGCCAAGTGCACGATGACGTCTACGCCGGCGCCGACGGCTTGATCTATCGCCTCATCGTCCCGGATGTCGGCTTCGATGAGCTGGAAGTCCTTGTTCTTCAGGCAATCACCGACGTTTTGACGTTTAATGCGCGGATCGTAGAAGTCGTCGAAATTGTCAACACCCACGACCGCATGGCCGTCACCGAGAAGTCGCTCGCATAAATGCGAGCCGATGAATCCGGCGGCTCCCGTCACCAGTACTTTCATAAAGTGCCTCCCTCAATTTCACGCTGAGAAGATGGTGATAGCCCCGACAGCAATGATAACACAGGCTATGATTCGGAACACCAGGGCCGATTGCTTTGCGTACCAATCGAAGATTCGTCTGATTCTGTCCGGCCCGAGCACAAAGATCAAAAGGCCGGAGAGCAAAAAGAGAACGCCAAGCGCGCCGATGATCCTCGGCCTGCGGCATTGCGTGGCCGCCAGCAAAAACACAACCGCCAGAGCAAATCTGACCAGCCCGGCCACGTAGACCCGTTTGCCCTTTTTGAAAAAGCCCATCAGCATCTTGAGGATATCGGGCCTGAGCAGGTACGCCACGCCCATCAGAACGAAGAGTATCCCCAAGCCCTTGATGACAGATACTATGCCCACGAGCCTATCTCGCTCATTCGATGACCTCTATCGTGTCAATATCGATTTCGACGCTTGCCGCCTGGCCGAGCATATCGACCTGTAAAACCAGACGCGTCCCACCTCGCGTGGTGACCACGACACCTTCCAAACCGAGTAAGGGTCCGGCCATGACCTTGCATTTTTGCCCTGCCTCGACGTACTTGTCCGGAACCAGAGGTGCTCCGGCTTTGAGGGCCTGTTGAATTTGCAGCAACTCGGTGATGAGCAGGTCCTGGTCGTTCACCTTGATCAGGTTTGCCACGCGATCGGTGCGCAGCACTTCGGTCCGGTCGTTCTCCCCGCCGCAAAAGAACAAGTATCCGCTGAACAACGGCAATAGCGACCGTATCGTTCTTCGGCTCTTGCGCCGCACTTTCCAACTCATCGGAAGAAAATAGTGGATATCCCGCCGCATCAAATCGTGAGCCAGGGCCTTCTCGTTCCTGCTCTTCGTATGAACGACCCACCATTCGCCGGTGAATTCACGAAGGGATTCGACGTGCGGCCACATCAGTGGAGGATTTTCACTTATCTTCAACACGTCCTTTGCTCCTATCGTATCCCATAAAATTCAAGCACGGTCCTGGCAGTATATTCGATTTGTTCCCGCAAAAGTTCAGGATAAACCGGCAGCGATAGCACTTCGTTACACAACTTTTCGGCAATCGGCATATCGCCCGGGTGATAGCCAAGATCGCTGAAGCAATCCTGCAAGTGCAAAGGTTTCGGATAAAAGACCGCCGAGCCGATGCCATTGTCGGCCAGGAACGCTTGCAGCCGGTCCCGCTCGGGCACCGTAACGGTATACTGGTGGTAGATACAAACGTTGCCGGCGTCGATTCTGGGCGTCTTGACCGGCGAGTCCGCAAAGAGTCGGTCGTAAATCGCAGCGTTCTGCCGTCGTTTCTCATTCCATTGGTCGAGGTACTTGAGCTTGACGTTCAGCACGGCGCCCTGGATGCCATCCAGACGGAAATTGCCGCCGATCACTCTGTAAAAGTATCGGGGTTTCTGCCCGTGGTCGCGAAGAACCCTGATCTGATCAGCCAGTTGATCGTTGTTGGTCGTGACTAAGCCACCGTCTCCGAAAGCGCCGAGGTTCTTGGTCGGGTAAAACGAAAAACACCCGCAATCGCCGAAACTCCCGGCCTGTATGCCATCCCGGCTGGCACCGATGGCCTGAGCGGCGTCTTCGACAACAGCGAGACCGTGCCGCCGGGCAATTTCCATCGTAGACTCCATCCGGGCGATCTGCCCGAACAGATGCACGGGAATAATGGCTCGCGTCTTCTCGGTCAGCCGTTCCTCGATGCCGGCCGGGTCGATGTTGTAGGAGTCCGGATCAACGTCCACGAAAACAGGCTTAGCTCGGAGCCGGGCGATACAACCCGCCGTGGCGAAGAAGGTAAAAGGACTCGTGATTACCTCGTCGCCAGGTTGGACGCCCAGCGCCATGAGGCTCACCAGCAGGGCGTCGGTCCCGCTTGAGACGCCGATAGCGTGCTTGATGCCGCAATAGGCCGCGACCTCTTTCTCGAATTTCGCCACGGCCGGGCCGAGCGCGAAGGCCTGGCTCTCACAGACGTCGTTAATAGCCGGAGCGATTTCATCTTTGATCGTTTGATACTGTGCTTTCAAATCCAGAAGTGGGACTTGCATCAACACCTCGTTCATGTATTACGCCTTGACCACTTTCCTGCTCGCACCGCGAATCCCCGCCGTCGCGTTTCGAGCGTCGACCACAAGACTGGCATTCTTAACAATCCAGCCATAATCATAATCGCTGTGGTCGGTCGAAATCAAGACAACATCGTAGTCACCCAACATCTTGGCCGACAGCTTTTTGCTGACCATTTTCAAATCGTGCTGGCGCTGTTTGTGGGTCCTCGGAATATAAGGATCGTTGTAATCCACCTTGGCTCCTTTTTGCCGGAGCAGCTCGATTAGCTCAATGGATGGAGATTCTCGCAGATCGTCGATGTCCTTCTTGTAGGCCAGCCCCAACACAAGCACCCTGGAACCTTTGAGACTCTTACGCTGTTCGTTCAGCGCTTCCATCGTTTTCGTAACGACATATTGCGGCATGCTCGTGTTGATCTCGCCGGCTAACTCGATAAACCGGGTTGGAATGCCATACTGCCGGGCCTTCCACGTCAGGTAGAACGGGTCGATTGGGATACAGTGTCCGCCGAGGCCCGGGCCGGGATAAAAAGCCTTGAAGCCGAAGGGCTTTGTGCTCGCGGCTTTGATGACCTCCCAGACGTCGATCCCCATCTTGTCGAAGACGATCTTCAACTCGTTCACCATGGCGATATTAACACAACGATAAACGTTTTCGAGAATCTTGGCGGCTTCGGCCGCTTCGAGGCTCGATACCGGAACGGTTTGCACGATCGCGGCCCCATAGAGCTGACAGGCCATATCCCGGCATTTCTTCGTCAGGCCGCCAACCACCTTTGGAATCGTCTTCGTGGTAAAGTCCGGATTGCCCGGGTCCTCACGCTCGGGCGAATAGGCCAAGTGAAAATCCTTACCCGCCTTCAGACCGCTGGTTTCTAAAATCGGAGCCATAAGCTCGCTCGTGGTGCCGGGATACGTCGTGCTCTCCAGGACGACCAGTTGGCCGGGCCGCAGGCTCTTGGCAATCGTTTCAGCGCTGCGGACGATGAACTGCACGTCAGGCTCACGGTTTTCCGTCAGCGGCGTGGGCACGCAGACCAGAATGGCGTCCACCTTCTTAAGTTGGGCCATGTCGCTTGTCGCGCGAAAGTGGCCGCTCTGGATCATCTGTCGGACTTGCGAGTGGGGGACGTGCTTGATGATGCTCCGGCCGGAGTTTAGAACCTTGATCTTCTTGTCATCGACGTCGAAGCCGACTACCTTAAGCCCCGCGGAAGCAAACTCCCGCGCCAAAGGCAGGCCCACGTATCCCAGCCCCAAAACGCCGACAACGACATCCTTATTGTCGATTCTCTTCTTCCATTGATCCATAAGCGTTTATCTCTCATTTAGAAGGAAGCGTCAGTTTAGGAAAGCGTTGTTGGATTGTCAAAGGAATTGGCAAGCAAGAATTAAAATATTGACTATTTCCCGCCCCGGATGACAATGGGTGCTGATGGATACTCATTGAGGAGCCACGAACCATCGAGAAGAAATTGGGCATCTTGTTCACCTGTATCGGTCGGCGCGTTTCGCTGCTCGAGAGCTTCCGGCGGGCGGCGCGACGGTTGAAGATCGACGCTTCGTTCCTGGGTACGGATACGACCGAACTGAGCTCCGCGCTGCAATTGTGCGATAAGCGTTTCCTGGTCAAGCCCACCACGCATCCCGGCTACATCGCGGAATTATTGTCAATTGTCAAGAGCAACAAGATCGGATTGCTGGTCCCGACCGTGGACCTGGACCTGAAATCGCTCGCGCAAAACAAACCCAAATTCGCCACACTGGGCTGTCGCGTCTTGATCTCAGACCCTGACGTGATTGACATTTGCCAGGACAAGCGAAAAACCTATAAGTTCCTGCAAAAAAACAACTTCGACACCCCGGCAACCATAAGTATCCGGATCGCCTTGACAAATCGCCAATCGCAAATCGCAAATCGCAAATCGAAAATGAGTTTCCCTCTGTTTCTGAAGCCCTGGGACGGTTACGCAGGCAAAGCGAACGCGGTGGTCCACAATCACGAGGAACTGGCGTTCTTCGCCAAGAGGATACCCAACCCCATCTGCCAGGAGTACGTCGAGGGCGCGGAGATTACATGCGACGTCTACGTCGATTTCGACATGAAGGTCCGCTGCGTCGTGCCGAGACGCCGCATCGAGGTCAGGGCGGGTGAGATCAGCAAAGGGCAGGTAGTCAAGAATGCCCGCATCACGAGCGAGGCGGCTCGGCTGGTTGAGACGCTGGGAGCCGGACCGGGCGTCATCACGCTCCAACTGTTCCTGACCAGCGACGACAAGGTCAAGTTCATCGAGATCAATCCGAGATTCGGTGGGGGGGCGCCGCTCTCCATCAAGGCCGGCGCCAACTTCCCAAAATGGATACTGCAAGAACTCACAGGCCAGAAGCCGCGCATTCGCCCGGACGGCTACAAGGACAGCCTCGTCATGCTCCGCTACGACAACGAGGTCTGGCTGGACAATGGTCAATCACAGGGTCACCGTTAGATATTGCGTGTCGTCAGCAAAGCGGATAGCGCCTTCATACGCGGCGGGGATGAGGAGGCAATCGCCTGCACGGAATTCGACGGGGTCCGTGCCGGTTTTCAGGATCGTGCCGCAGCCGGACAGGATAATCAGCGTCTTCACCTCGCCGGGCGAAAGAAGAAGCTCGCAATTGCGGCCCTGGTGACCCTTGTCTATGGCAAAATATTCGCAGTCCACCAACCGACCTATGGTCGTTACGGGAAGGTCGTCGCCGGACATATCAAAGTGGATGCTCTCCAGGGCTTGCTCGATGTGCAGTTCCCTGGCTTTGCCGGTCTCGTCGACGCGGTTCCAGTCGAACACACGATACGTCGTATCCGACGGCGTTTGGATCTCCGCGATCAACAGACCCGGACCGATTGCGTGGGCCGTCCCGGCAGGCAGGAAATGGCACTCGCCTTTGCGAACCGCCACCTTGGCGAGCGCATCAGCCACCGTACCTTCCCTGATGGCCTCGACGAACCGGTCCCTCGTCACGCCTTCCTTCAATCCCTTATAAATCAACGCCCCCGGCTCAGCGGAAATGATGTACCAGCACTCGGTCTTCGGTGCCCCCTCGCCCATCCGGCGGCACGTCTGCGGGTCCGGATGAACCTGCACGCTCAGCACGTCCTGGCAATCCAGGAACTTAATCAGTAGCGGGAACGCTCCGGCGTAGCTCTCGACACCCATGATCTGCTTCGGGAATTCCTCAATCGCCGAGGCGAGCGTCCGGCCGGCGAGTTCACCGTTGGCAATCACAGATTTATCCTCCGGCAAATCCGCCAATTCCCAACTTTCCCCGATCTTCTCCAAAGGGGGCAAGTCTTTCCCAAACACGTCCCGCAGCTTCCTGCCGCCCCAGATCCGCTGCTTGAAAATGGGCTGAAATTTCAACGGGTACGCCTTCATGGCGATCATCTTACCCTCGACCGTCAACCGCGTCCAATCCAATTCGCAAAATTCTCCCGGGCCGTCTCAAGTCCTCAATTCTCAGGATCTCCCTCGCCAGCCGATTTGGCCCCAGCGGCCTTGAGAAACTCGACAACGTCTTCATTCTCGTAGAACACCGCAACCTGCAAAGGAGTCTCTCCACGATTGTTTGCCATATTCATATCGGCACCATGGCCAAGGAGCAGTTTCACTAAATCCGGGCCGCCGTACAACGCCGCGTTGTGAAGTGGCGTGTCTCCTTTGTTGTCGTGAACGTTTATTGAAGCGCCTCTATTTATCAAGACTTCCGCAATGTCCTTCTTGATCCGCATGATCAAGTCGCGAGGGTGTCCGCTGGTACACGCCTCGTGGAGCGGCGTCCAGTGCTCACTGTTCTCAGCGTTGACGTCGGCACCGTGGGCGATCAGCATCTTCACAATGTCCAAATCATGTCGCCACGCAATGGCCTCGTGCAAAGGCGTATTGCCGGAATTGTCTTTCGCATTCTCGTCGGCACCGTGGACAACAAGCAACTCTACTGTGTCCCTGTGGCCTCCGCGCGCTGCTTCATGCAGCGGCGCATCGCCGTACTTGTTCTGGACATTCACAACGGCACCCTTATCTATCAGTGCCTCAACTGCGACAGTGTCGCCTCCGCTCGCGGCAACGTGCAGCACTGTGTATTTACCTGAACTGCCCTTTGCATTAGGATTGGCATTGTTTGCCAATAACACTTGGGCTGTGTGCGTATGGCCGCGGGCAACCGCGCAGTACAGAGCGCTCACTTTAGGCTCCCTGCTCTCCCAGAGGTTGGAGAAACCTCCCGGTGCCTTGCTTTCAACATCAACATCTGCCCCACGGGAGACCAGCCATTCGACAACATCACTGTGGCCATTGCAGGCGGCATAGAAAAGGGGTGTGCTTCCAGAGAGGTCATTCACATCAACAATAGCCCCCTTGGTGACGAGCAGGTCCAATACTCTCAAATGACCGTATTCCGCGGCATTGTGTAGAGGCGTACGACCAGTAGTGTCCACGGCGTTGACGTTGCCTCCTTTGGCAAGCAGCAGTTCCACCGCGCTCTTGTGCCCATTGGCTGCTGCTTCATGTAGCGGCGTGATCTTGCAGTGATCCTCGGCATTCACCTCAGCGCCATGAGCGAGAAGATACTCGACGATGTCCGTGTGGCCATACTTGGCCGCGTAGTGCAGCGGCACCCAAGTGTTCGCATCCTTCTCATTCG
>CAYZAH010000021.1:10837-16333 GCA_964475805.1 uncultured Pirellulales bacterium
GAAGATACCCCGGGCATTGACGTTAGCCCCTCCGGCAATGAGTGTGGCGACAATAGCCTCATCAAGCCCCTTGGCCGCCGTGATGAGAGGTGTATCGCCCAGCTTGTCCTTCGCTTCGATGTCCGCACCTTGACTGAGAAGAGCCTGGACCTTTTGGATATCACCGGCTCTGACGGCCTCATGCAACGGCGATTCGGCATTTGTTGCAGCCTTCTTGCATCCTGCGGCAAGTAGCAGGAACGTCAAGACAATGTAGCTGAGCCGGTTTCGTCTCATTTTGCAGTGTCCTCTTGTTTATGAGGCAACAACGGGCGAGAAGGTCACGGACTTTCTCGACTTTTTTTCCGCCGCATGGGGTGAGTATACAACGCAAGCATGATCTCGACGAGGCTGTCAGAGCGCTGTCGTGCGAAGGAGACGGGTTAGCGGAGGGAACTGATGATGCCGTTGGCGATGGCCTCGGCGAGGCGGTCCTGGAAAGCGTCGTCTCTCAGCAGGGCGGCTTCGTGGCGATTCGTGAGGTAGCCCAACTCAATCAAGACAGCCGGCCCGGTGGTTTCGACCAGGACGCGGTAATTCGCGGTTTGCGTTCCCCGGTCGGTCAAGCCCGTCTCGGCCATCGAATCCTCCAAAGCGTCGGCAGCCCGGTGAGAGGCTTCCGAGGCCCCGTTGGCAACATAAATCGTGAAGCCCCGCGTCGAGCTTTTCGGCGATGAATCCGCGTGGATACTCACGAACAAGTCCGCATTGAGCCGGTTCGCGATGTCCGCACGGTCTTCCAACTCGGGATAAGAATCACCCGTCCGCGTCATTTCGACCCTGACACCTCTTTGCCGGAGCAAAGAGGCAACCTTCCGTGCGACAGCCAAGTCGACGGTTTTCTCGTAATAGCCCAGGACGCTTATCGCACCAGGATCCTTACCGCCATGACCGGCATCGATCACAACGAGTTTAGGTGCGCCGGAGACACCCGGGCTGGGTCTCGGCTCCGCACCTCCCATCACTGAGCGGATATCTGAGACGAGCGACCTCAACACGTAGATTTCGCCGCTCTCGTCAATGTCTCTGACCTTGCCGACGAGCTTTCCATTCGCATATACCGGCCCACCGGCATACTTGAAGACCATGACCGTGGCGCCCGAACCCTTGAAAGTCACGAGTGTCGGGGTTGTCTCAGCCACGCGCAGGCCCAGCAACCGGGCAAGCTCTGAGACGCCGACAGTCTGCTGCTCTTCCGGCCCGGGACGGGTAATCACCGGAACCGCAGAAGGCCGCTGGCACCCCACCATCGCGAAGGCTGTCGAAGCCAGAAGTACGACTAATCTGAATTTGTTACGCATTTTGACAGTATTATCGGCTTTTGAGACCTTTTTGCATTAGCATCTTACCAACATTGGGTCTCGGGCCGTAGATTGCAGGTCAGCCAGCTTTCGGCAAAGAGGGCAAAATCCTGAAAATCGACTTTGCAGTCTCCGTTCAAATCACCTGCCGGCCTCTGTGCGCACACCGGCGGTGCCAGGTTCTCCCCAACCCACTCCAACGCGAGATCATGGTCCGGCTCGTCATCGACGTTAAAGACGATGTAGATGGGATACGATTTGTCCACGGCCGGGTTCGTGGTGTACAACTCCATCTCGATCAGGTATATCCCTTTGCCGGGGTCATTCGTGCTGGGGCCGGCCAGTGTGAAGATGAGATGTCGATGCCAGGAGCCGTCAGCGGCGACCGGAATCTCGAAGCCGGACACAAAGCCGGGGCCGGTTTCACGTATCTGCTGCAAGTAACTGACAATCATTGTCTCCTGGCCGGCGGGATCCAAAGCATCGAAGCCGTGGCCATTCCAGCGTTTCAGGGCGTCGAGTATATTGAATCCGACGGCGGTACTCGCCGAGAACGTCCCCGCTTCAGAGTCGAAACCCGGCTCGTCCACCGAGAAGAACTCGTCTTTCTCCAACTCCGATGGCAATACTCTCGGGCTGACGATGACGGAATCAAATTCCACCTTAAGCTCAAAGTCCCCTTCGTGTGTATGCTGAGCCTCAGCCAGCGGACAAGACAAAAATACGATGAACAAGCCTGCAAGAAATCGTAGCGTTCTCATAATCTCCTCACTTTCTTTCAATTTGCCACTTTTGGATCGAAGCTGTTGTGCTGCCAGTTCGTGTACACGTCGCGAAACCTTCTGGCCTCCGCGTGTCCGTCGAGAAATCCGTAGTTGGACCGTGCATCCCAGGACTTGGGTTCGCCGCCGTGGGCGTTTGTCTGAATCTGCCCGGCCGCCTTGACGGGTGGAGAATCCTCCCGGCCGGGCACGTACCACGTCTCGACGTGCGGATGGTCCGCACCGGCAAACTCACCCTCAAAAGCCATGATGAGAAAGTGCACGGTGCCTGATGGCCGGGGCACCTGGGACAGTTGCCGATAGGGTTTCTCAGGTGCGATAGAGGTAAGGTAATTGTTGATGCCGTAGCTTGTTCTGCGAAACTGGTCCGTCGTCGGCGGCACCGGTATGCCCTGACCGCCTTCCTGGACAGGCCAGTGGAGGCTTTTGTCCACGGGGGACCGGTACAGCAGCTTGTCCTTGTAATAGGGCTGAAGGGTACGAATCCATGCGACATCCTCATTCGCATGTGCTCCACCGTGGGCCAGACCCACGTCAACAAGGTGTCCCTCCCAATCGGTCATGTACATCCAATGAGCCACCTCCATGTTCCGCATATTGCTCAAGCACTTCATTCGCAACGCGGACAGGCGGGACTTGTGGAGCGCGGGCAACAAGATGCCCATCAGAACCCCGATGACCGAAATGACAACGAGCAACTCCACTAATGTGAAGGCGCGAGCGCTTTTCATAGTACAACTCCTCTTACCAGCGCAACGATGGACACTTCCGGGTATCCTCCCGGAAACGTACGAATCGGTTCAAAGGCTAAACAAATGCTGTGTGGAGTCTCTATGCAGAGGGCGGGGGGCGTGGGCCAAAGGGTTTGCAATCAAACGTGGCTATGTAGCATTCAAGCTGGAACATAGCGTCGTTCGTGTGTGGAATGAGATCAGGAAGACTGGACGGAGGCTCGGTAGTAAATTTGCCGGGCGAGATGAGCGACTGTTGACATACGGAGCAATGCTCAGAGTCGTGCGCCATGGGAGATTCGTGACTCAGCAGGTGCAGATACAGCGATACGCCTGTCACCATCGCCGCGAAACAGGTCAACGCAGCAGCAAGCAAAGCTTGTCGAGCCCAACGTCCCAAGTCTCAATTCTCCGATCTTTTTTGCGCTTACAATTTCCTCTCAAGCACACGCCGGGCATAGACCTTCAAGCCGGACCTGCTGGCGATAGATGACAAAGCCCCTGTGCGGGCTCTTGGCCATCGGCAGCGACATTCCCGTCAGGCAGTGTGTGTGGCCGCAGCGCACGCACGTGAAATGGGGATGGCATTGGCTTTCCGTGCAGTTATGGGCCAATTCAAAATGCCACGCCCGCTCTTCGATGTAGGCTTTGTGCACCAGCCCGGCCGCACACAGGCTTTCGAGCGTGCGGTAGATGGTCACCTTGTCGAAGTGCTCTTTGCCCAATCGCTGCGCGATCTGTCCCTGGCTAAGCGGCTGGTTCGTTTCAATCAGCACTTTCAAGATGGCCATGCGCCCGCTCGTGCAGTAAAGCTCCGTCGCCTTGAGCATCTTGCGGGCCTGTAGGTTCAAATTCGCCTTTGTCATTTCTGCTCCGAAGACGCTTTCTGTGGCTCCCGTGGTGGTGTGCGTGCGCGAGATTGACGTCCGAACCGACGAACAACAGTGGAAACACAATATCGCTAATACAACAGGGCAGCCAGACCGCGATAAATAGAACCGCAAAAACGCCGATGAGCATCACAACCGACAGCTCGCGCTGTGTGTTCATCAAAACGTGGAATGACGAGGCCCATGTACTGACCAGAACGTGGCCGGCGTGGGGGAATTTCGTCCGCGGCCAGAAAAACGCGATCCCAATCCCGAGCAGGGCGGCGGGATTGACAAGATACCATTCCTCGATAAATCCCAAATGAAGCCGGGCGCGGATGTGCGACCAGCCTCCTTCCATTCCCATCTCCGAGGCGTGCTCATGATGCTCACCCTCGTCGGGACCGCCTGTAGCCTGTGGATCCTGGTGGTCGTGAAGATCCGCGTGGGTGGGGATGGCGACGCCCAAGATGTTCTCGCCGAAAAAGGGCAGAACGCAATCACTCAATGTAGCGACACCGATGGAGCCGAAATAGCCCACAAGCAGAACGGCCAGGAAATTCACCTTGCCTTTGTAAAGCTGGAATAAGGAAGCGGTTACGATGGCGGAGAGCACCACGTGAGCCGGGTGGAAGACCTTGAAGAGCCCGTGATTAACCTCCGCGCCGACACCTTTGAACAAGAGCATGCAGAGAATTCCCGTTGCAGCTCCGAAGAGCGTAAATGGGGCGTGGTCCCTCAACTCCGTCAAAATCGTCGTCCATCTTTGCTTCATCAGCTCTATCCCGCTTAATCCAGGACCCAACCTACTCGTTCAAAACACGTCTTTTTATGATACAACAACTACGCTGAATTTGCAACTAAGTTGCAAATATTTTTGAGATTTTTTTGCCCGTTAGGATCGTCCTGATTAGTGCGGCGGAGCCTCGGACTGCCACCTGTGGGCCGAAAGACTTGCAGATCGGCCACTGCGATAGTAGATTGGCATACCGTTCGCCGGCAGAATATCAGCAGGCGACCCAATCTCGTCAAGGAATAAGAGAAGACAGGATCAGGACCAAATGAGAGTCTTGGAAACCATAACGGAACTCGGACAAATCGAAAGAGGCGGCGTGTTGACCATCGGCAACTTCGATGGGGTCCACCTCGGGCATCAAGCGATACTGGCCGCCGGCAAGCAAGCCGCGAACGAGCGCAGGGTCCAATTAGTGGCGATGACGTTCGAGCCGCACCCCGTGGCGGTCTTGTTCCCGGAAAGGGCACCCGGCGTTCTAACGCCCCTGGAGCTCAAAAGCCACTTGCTGGCGCAGTGCGGCGTGGATTTCCTGATCGTTCTCAGGGGCAATCGCGAGTTGCTGAACCTGACGCCGGAGGATTTCGTCAGGCGTTTTCTTGTCGAGAAAATCCGGCCGAGCGCCGTCGTTGAGGGCACGGATTTCAATTTTGGCGTCGGGCGAGCCGGCAACGTTGATATTCTCATGAAGCTGGGTGCCGAGGAGGGTTTCGACACATCCGTCGTCGAACCAAAGCAAATCGAGCTATCTACGGGCCAGAAGGTCCGGGTCTCCAGCACAATGATCCGGTACATGCTCGAGAGTGGCCACGTCGCAGATGCCTGTGTGGCGCTGGGTAAGCCGTACCGGCTTCTCGGTGAAATTATCCCCGGCCGGGGTATCGGCAGAAAACTCGGCTTTCCCACGCTCAACATGAAAAAGCCCGACCAGGTCATCCCCGCTGAAGCCGTCTACGCAGGGTGCGTCAAAGTAGGCGACTC
>CAYZAH010000022.1:0-16184 GCA_964475805.1 uncultured Pirellulales bacterium
CAGAATTTGCAGAAAGTCCGACTGGTTGCATCGATTCTGTCAGGTGCGGATCCAATAGGGTTTAAGAAAGAAGCGGTTAAGCTTTATGAGTATGCGCTGACTCTTCCAACGACTGGGATCGACGTGAACCTGGATTTGGCGTTTGCGCTTTACCAGGCAGGAGATGACGAACGCGCAAAGGCTATCTACCAAGGTCTGCTCGATCAGCATCCAGACAACATTCGAGTGCTCAACGACTTTGCCTGGATTCTTCAAGAGCGCGATCATAACTACGATGAAGCTCTGCAGTTAGCGAATAAAGGCTTGCAGACCGCGCCTAACGATCCACATCTTCTCGACACGAAAGGTACGATCCTTCTCAATATGGGAGGGCGGCTCAAGGAGACGCGGACGGTCTTTGAGAAGCTCGAACAACTATCACGTCCAAACACTTCCCGGCGGGCAACGACCCTTTTGAAGCTCGGCCGTACCTGTGCCCAGCTCAATGACCTTGCTCAAGCAAAACAATGTCTCGAGGAAGCACTGGCTATTGACCGAAAACTGGATGTGTTTACTGAGGAGGAAAGATCGGAAATAGCAGGAATTCTCCAAACGAGCTCACCTAATCCGGTAGAAAGATGAAAATGCTTCACGATTGAACGGATCGGGAAGATACAGCAGCTAAGCCTTGAGTTGACCAGCGTTAGCCCTAACTATTGACATTGGATTGCCGGAGAAACTCCCTGTTCATTTGTCTTCAGATCATGGAAATTGGAGCTTAGAGAAATGAATCGACAGTTGCAGATAATACTCATATCTTTGTCCACAGCTTTCAACGGCATGATTGTTGAAGGAACGAATGCAAATCCCCAACAAGCCGAAACAGATGGAATAAGAGATGCTCTAAAGAAGATTATCGGGGATCATAACGAGCCGGGAGAGCCGAATGAAATAGTTAAGGTGACTCCAACAACGGATACAGAACAAAGTGAAGATATCTCTGGAAAAGCCGGAGAAGGTGACTCTGAAGCTACGTATGAGCTTGGAATAGCATACCTTGAAGGTCTGAACGATGTAGAGAGAGACGTCCCCAAGGCCTTGGAGCTACTCACGCAATCCGCCGAGTCAGGAGATAGCGGTGCGATGCTTGAACTGGCCTACATTTATCAAAAAGGAGACGGTATTGACAGGGATCGAACCAAAGCGCTCGAATGGCTTCGCAAGGCGGCTGAGGCGGGTCAGAGCGTTGCCATGCTCGCGTTTGCAGCCACGGTTTCCAAGGAACTCGATTCCTCTATCAATGAGGACCAAAATGTGAAATGGGTGAAGAAAGGCATACGAAGTCTGGAGGAAGCTGCCGAGAAGGGAGATTGCGATGCAATGCGTATACTCGGCATGGTCTATCAACCTGTCAAGGCAATGAGTTGGGGATCCGCAGCAGGGAGTATGACGTGGTTCAGTACGTCTCTGCTTGGCATGCAAATTCCCGGAATAGACAAGAATGAAGATAAGTCAACGGAGTGGTACCGCCGAGCTGCCGACGGCTATGAGAAAAGGGCTGATGCACGCGATTCCGAGGCGATGTTCTGGCTTGGAAAGATCTATGAATTGGGTCTGGGAGTGAAGAAAGACGCTACGAAAGAACTTGACTGGTATCGAAAAGCGGCCGAGGCTGGACATCGTGAGGGTATGGTAGAGTATGGCTGGACTTGTTATAGGGCGATGGACTTTGAGGGTGCTTTCAAGTGGTTCGACAAGGCGGCCAAGCAAGGAAGTCCCGAGGCATTGTTGAGTGTGGGGTGGTTATATGGCAAAGGCCAGGGTGTTTCTATGAACAGGCCGAAGGCCGTCGAACTTTGGAGAGAAGCTGCGGATCGTGGTCATCCACAAGCTATGTTGTTCTTGGGAGCAGCCTATGCAAACGGTGAGGGCGAGGTTCAGGATTATCAACGAGCCGTCTCGTGGTATGAGAAAGGGGCCGATCGCGGCGACGCGTCATGCATGTTTGGTCTGGGCCTTATGTATAGTACCGGTCGCGGCGTTACTTCTGATCCAAGCAAAGCCAAGGAATGGTGGACCAAAGGGGCAGAAAAAGGGCATACCGGCTGTATGGTGGATCTAGGCTGGATGTATCTATTTGGAAAAGGAGTCCGACAAGACAAGACACAGGCAGTCTATTGGCTGCGAAAAGCCGCGGATATGGGGAATCAATACGCAAAAGAGCGATTGATCGAGTTAGGAGAAATAGAGCCTGCCCCGACCCCTGGTGAAGGCGCGGATCGCCCCGCTGCGGCGGAAATTGGTTCTCACTAATCGCATTGTTGGTGCCAACGCGGTCAAGATCATTGGGTCCTATCATAGTGTGGTAAATGGGGCATGGTGTGAGCCCGGAACTCCATTTTTTGTAGAAACG
Source organism: uncultured Pirellulales bacterium (assembly GCA_964475805.1). Taxonomy (GTDB): domain Bacteria; phylum Planctomycetota; class Phycisphaerae; order Sedimentisphaerales; family Anaerobacaceae; genus JAFGTG01. The sequence goes on from CAYZAH010000022.1 coordinate 2,393, forward strand.
GTAACGCTGGCGAGTGCATTATGGGCATCCTGTCGGACGAGCTGTAAGATACTTTCAGTTGCGAAGGATCGACGGAGGTTCGCTCGATACGACAGAAGGCCGAAATATCTTGAGTGTTTGAATAAGATAGAAAATCAGTCGCATATGTGAGAGTATTATCGGATTGTTTGGTGTATCTGATGACAAGCCGGCTTTGGTTAGATTGCCGGCATTTTTTATACTTTAGTGGGTACCCGAAGGGTTCCACCGTACGGTCGATAGGCTAACGAGACATGCATGAAACATGGCAAGGAAGGTGGTGAAGATGGACCGCTTATCTGCCCAACCCAATATTGCCAATCTTGTTAGATCCAGCAGAATGAGTCTTTTGTCTGACGGCGAATTCAGAAGGTTCGATCTTCCTCTATTTACAGAGACTATGCTGGTCACAGTCGCTACCATCGGAGCTATCAAGATCTTCGGCGACGGTGCAGTTCCGGCGTTTGGGTGGCTGGTTACTCCGGGCATTCTAATCGTTGCCGCAGTTCTTCCAACATCGATCAAAAGAGACGGATTCTCTTACCTTGGATTCAACATCAACGATCTGAAGGATTCGCTTGCCGTACTTATCCGGACTTGCATTATTGTTCTGCCGCTTGCACTTTGTGGTCTTTGGGGTCTGAAATCTCTGGGATTTAGTGTGCTTTCATGGCCGGTTTCGGCCAGGGAGCAGAATTGGGTACGCTGGTTATTCTACCAGTTTATGTATGTTGCACTGGCTGAAGAAGTGTTTTTTAGAGGTTATGTACAGAGCAATATCGTCAGGATAGTGAAGCGAATTATGGGCAAACGGCCCCGGCGGTGGCAATGGACAGGCATAGGGATATCGGCAACGTGTTTTGCTGTCGCGCATGTCATTGTCCAAGGCCACGTAGTATCGGCTCTCACGTTCCTGCCGGGTTTGGTTCTTGGCTGGTTATTTATCCGGACGAAGTCGCTATTGGCGCCGATTTTGTTTCATGGGCTGGCCAATACCTTCTACCTTGCGTTATCGGCTATCCTTGCATAGATTCGAATCGTCGGGTGAATTCAGCGTCCCATTTTCGGCGGCATAATCCCATAATAAGCTTGTCTTGCTGCGGAGCCCGATGTCTTGGAAATGTTTGCACAGAGAATCGACTATTTTTTGCTGCTCTACAAGGGTTCAAGAGGCTTCAACAAATATCGATCGTATGAGACCGGTATTGCCAGGAAGAAGGTCTGTCCTAAATGCAGGCCGGCGATAAGTCGATAAATGCGTTGAATGTGGTGGTTTCAGAAGAGAGGACTGTAGACCTTTCTGCGGTGGAGACGTCTTGCCGGACAACGGATGTGAGGATGTACAAATCACCTGCGAATTGTGAAAAAAACGTTATGTTTCGCTCATGTGAAGGCACTTAACGACGAAGAGAATAGGTCCTATAATATATTAAGAGAGCTGGCCATTCAGCCGATTGGATGTGGCCGGTAGCAGGGAGGGGGGAGGTCGTGAATAAGACGAGTTACATTCATAAACGTAAAATATTTCTATTTATCAGGTTATCACTTCTCCTGGTACTGGGTTATACAACGTTTAGAACGATACTCATAGTACAGGGTGAGGGGGAAACGCTCGCACCAAGTCTGAAGGCCGAGGACAAGGACAATACCCCGGTTGTCTCGAAGGGATTCAGGAAGAAACCGGGAGATTTGCCAAAGAGCTCGGATCGGGACTATTCGGCCATTTTCGAAAGAAATCTGTTTGGCAATCCGACGCTATCGTTGGAAGAGGAGAAACAACCGACAGTCCATGATGATTCGGACGTCGAAGACTCAAACAAAGAAGAAATTGACGTCGCCTTGCTGGGTACGGTGGCTGGGGGTCGGGAGGTCTCACGGGCAATCATTGAGGACCTCAAAACCAGTTCACTGAGCTTGGTCAAAGTGGGTGATACCGTCGCAAGTGCCTCTATCGAGAGTATCGAGAAAGACAAGGTTGTCTTGCTTCATAACGGTCATAGAACGATTGTGTATCTTGGGGCGGGAGAATCCAAACAGGATGGTAGGTCGGTCTTGGCAAAAGAGCCTGCGCAAAGGCTTGAAGTTCCGCAAGCCAAACCTCCTACAACGATCGTGGAAAAGCTCAGGTATGCAGCGACAATGCTACCGAGGGCAACCATCAAACCATACACTGTCGAAGGTAGAATAGAGGGGCTTAGGATAACAGGTTTAGATAGAATCGAACATCTCGAAGACATTGGCTTGAAGAATGGGGACGTCATTCGCTCAGTCAATGGACACCTGTTGACCAGCAAGCAGGAGGCTTTCCAAATTTCCAGAAAGGCTCGGTCACAGGCCGACGTGAGCATTGAACTCATGCGAGATAACAAGATGGAGACGTTCTCATTCCATTTGGGCCGAGCGCTTGTTGAATCAAGAAATGCCGGACGCGGGATTGAAGCCGATGCAGTTGAACATAGCACATAAGAACAAGCTGGGAAAGTTGTTAGTTGGAAGAGACCTTCTTTTCCTTGCGTGCATACTCTGCGTGAGCTTTCCAGATTGGAGTACCGCTGTTGGAGAAGATCCGGGATTAGATGCGGCGGTGAATTTGCCGGCGCTGAGTAGTCCTGAAAAGGCGGATGAACTTGTCTACGTGAATTTCGACAAGGCCGATATTCGAATGATGCTCAAAACGATCAGCGACATCACGGGCATCAATTTCGTCGTGGATGATAGCATTACGGGTACCGTAACGGTGATTTCACCCACGAAGATACGTCTGGGTGAAATATACGAAGTCCTTGAGTCTATCCTGGACGTCAAGGGGTATGCCGCAGTGCCGACCGGCGCAGGGAACCTGGTCAAGATAATCCCCAGGACGGAAGCTGCGAAACGGAGCTTGCGGGTCCGTATCGGCGGCGATCCTTCCAATATTCCCGAGAGCGATTCACTTGTGACCCAGATCATCCCGCTGAGTTACGCGAATGCTGCGGAGGTAAGCCAGCTTATCCAGCCCCTGTTGGGATCGGGTCTACATCTGACTGTGTATCCGCGTACAAACTCGATTTTTGTCATGGATACGTCTTCGAACATTCATCAAATCTGCAGAATTATTCATACTCTCGACGTTCCGGCATCCCAGCAGAAGATGACGACAATACGATTGAAATACGCTTCCGCGGAGGTTCTGAGCGAGCAGATCATCAACATCATAAACGATAGAGGTACCGCTCCACCACGTTCAGCGGTCGGTCGCGCCTCACCAACGTTTGAAGGTGCCGCGAAGGTCCTGCCTGACCTGAGAACGAATTCTCTGGTCATCGTTGCAGACGTTCAACAGACGGCCATGATCAAGGACCTCGTGGACGAGCTGGATACGCAGCGACCGCCGGGAACGGACAACGTGCACGTGGTATACCTTGAGAACGCGGACGCCAAAGAGGTGGCGGATTCACTCACACAGGCGCTTGCCAATCTGAAGATTAGCGGCACCCTTGAAGCCGCCGAGCACATTCAGGTCACATCGGATCAGGGCACGAATTCCCTGATTATCTCGGCCTCATCGCAAGATTTTGAAGTGATTCAGGGTATTATTGAGAAACTGGACATTGTGCGCGAGCAGGTTCTTGTTGAAATGGTCATCATGGAGGTGAGCGAGGACCATTTGACGGACATCGGGATTGACTGGGCCACGCTGGATCAGGCGGTGGAAGGGAGCGTTCGCGGCTTTGGAGCGACGAACTTCGGCCCGCGCGTGGATTTTGTCAATGGGGACCTCGAAGGACTGGCGGTTGGGGCCTGGAAGGCAAGCGGCTCCGATGTAAGCATCGGTGCTATTTTGCACGCTTTGGCGAAGGAGTCCGGGGTCAATATCCTCTCGACACCGCACATCATGACGTCGAATCACAACAAAGCCAAGATCATCGTGGGTGAGAACAGGGCGTTCGTAACCCAGTCCCGGATTACGGAGACGACGGACCTGATCACACCGACAGTGATTAAGACGTTCGAGTACAAAGACGTTGGCATCGATCTTGAGATTACGCCGCACATCAGTCAGAGCGGCTTGGTTCGGCTGGAGATCAGCAGTGAATTCTCGAAGCTTCTGGAGGGTGTATCAAGTCCGTCCGCCGATACGCCCACGACCGCCCAGCGTCAAGCCGAGACAGTGGTTTCCATGCAGAGCGGATCAACCGTTGTCATCGGCGGTCTGATTCGCGACGACAAGACAACGGTCGAAAGCAAGATTCCTCTGATCGGCGATCTCCCGCTGGTCGGCGGCCTGTTTAGGACTAAGAAGGATCGGCTCGAGAAGACGAATCTGCTCATCTTCATTACGCCGCACGTCCTGAGCAGTCAGGAGGATTTGGACCAGATTACGCAAACGAAGAAGCAGGAGTCACCACCGGTACTGGGCAGACTCAAGAAAGATCATGTCCTGCCCTAAGGATGAGGTGAGGGACGTTCAGCCGTACGGAAGATAGATGAGCACAGGATCGGACGCACAACCGTCAACGAGGCATTTGGAGCGGATATTGCCGGAGCAGTTGAATCCGCAGCTTGTCCGCAAGCTGCCGCTTGAGTTTCTGAAGAAACAGTGCGCCCTTCCGATCACCTTGGAAGACGGCAGTGTGGCAGTGGCGTTGTCGGAACCGCTCAACGTAGAAGCGTATGATGCGATCATGACCGTTCTGGGCCAGTGGTGCAGCCGAATGGTTTGTCCCGCCCGGGAGATAGAGCAGGCGATTATTCGCTGCTACTACCAAAGCGACGGCAGTGGTGATCCTGAAAGCCCCGATGCGTTATCTTCAATGGACGATCCGGATGAGGCCGGCGAGGTCCTCGGTGGAATTCACGCTGAAGACCTGCTGAGCATGGCCAACAAAGCTCCGGTCATCAAGCTGGTCAATAATATCTTCTTCCAGGCAGTCAACAGCCGGGCAAGCGACATTCACGTGGAGCCTTACGAGAAGGAGGTTCGGATACGCTTTCGGGTGGATGGGGTCTTGCATGACGTGTTTACTCTGCCGAAGCCTCAGGTGGCGGCCCTTGTATCGCGCCTGAAAATCATGGCGAATCTCAATATTGCCGAGCGAAGGCTGCCCCAGGACGGCCAGAGCCGGATCAAGATCGGTGAGAACCTGGTAGATATTCGAGTTTCCGTTATCCCGACCTCGGGCGGCGAGCGGGTCGTGCTGAGGCTGTTAGACAAGGGCGGCGGCGGATTGCGCCTGGACGACGTCGGTTTTTCCGGCAACGTGCTTAGCCGTTTGCGAGATCTGATTCGCTTATCGCACGGAATCATTCTGCTGACGGGTCCGACCGGAAGCGGCAAAACCACGACGCTCTACGCCGCTTTGAGCGAGCTTAACTCCGAGGAAAGAAACATCCTCACGGTCGAGGATCCGATCGAGTATCAGCTTCCCGGCGTCGGGCAGATGCAGATCAAGCCGAAGATCAACTTGACGTTTGCCAACTGCCTTCGTCACATTCTCCGACAGGATCCCGACGTGATTATGATCGGGGAAATCCGCGATGCCGAGACCGCTGAGATTGCTATTCAAGCCTCGTTAACGGGCCATCTGGTCCTGAGCACACTGCATACGAACGACTCGGCCTCGGCCGTGACTCGTTTGATTGATATGGGGATTGAGCCTTACCTGATTTCGTCCTCGGTCGTGGCGGTCATGGCCCAGCGTTTGCTTCGTGTGATCTGCCCCGAGTGCAAGACGCCGTATCGACCGGACGATCAAACTCTCTTACGACTGGGAGAAGAGATGAAGACCTTCCCGATTGAGGGAGAGTTCTACAGAGGGCTCGGTTGCCAGAAATGTCTGGATACGGGATACCTGGGACGAACCGCGATTTCCGAGCTGTTGGTCGTTGATGACGAGGTGAAAGGGCTCATCCAGGAACGATGCGGCTCGCACGTTATCAAAGAAGCGGCCATCGCGAAGGGCATGAGCAGCCTGCGGGCTGACGGACTTCGCAAGGCCCTGGCGGGCCAGACGACGCTGGAAGAGGTCTTCAGGGTTACACAGAACTCCCTGGAGACGGATTTGGAGACGACTGAACGTGCGAACGGCTGAAAGCAACTGGGTAGGCGGTCAGGATTCCGCGCTGACACGTCAAGCGGCGGCACCGAAGACGTCCGGCCGCGATGTTGTCCGGAGAATCCGTCCGACGGACGTCTGCAGGATTGCGCGTCACCTGGCGACCTTGCTTCGGGCTGGCATGCCTCTGCTGCCCGCTCTATCGGCGCTGGTCGAACAACTCCGGGATGCACAGGACGGTCCACTCGCAGAGGTCGTCGAGCAGGTGGCCGGCGACGTGAATTCGGGACAGACGCTGTCCGGTGCATTCAGCAGGCAGCCGGACGTTTTCTCGAAGCTCTTCGTCAGCATGGTGGCGGTAGGAGAGGCGAGCGGCACGCTCGAGGATATCTTAATCCGCCTTGCTGAGATTCTAGAGACGCGTGTACGTCTGGCGGCGAAAGTCAAGGCGGCGGTGGCGTATCCGCTGATGATGATTGTCGTAGCAGTGGCGGTCGTGGTATTCCTGATGTCCGTCGTCGTACCGAGCATCACCGCCATATTCCTTGAAATGAACAGGTCCCTGCCCTGGCCCACGAAGGTGCTTATCTCGATGAGCAGTTTCATCGGTACTTATTGGATGTTCCTGGCCGCGTTGGTTTGCTTGTTCGTTCTGGCGATCGGGGCCGCGTACAAGACGCCCCAGGGGCGACTTTGGATGGACCGTTCCAAACTGAGATTGCCTCTGTTCGGCCGACTCTTTCTTAAGCTGGAGGTCGCGCGTTTGGCGAGAACGCTGGGGACACTCTTGGCCAGCGGCATTCCAATCCTCAGCGCCTTGGAGATTGCAAAGCAAGTCGTCCAAAACAATCACATGGCGGACGCCCTGGGATCGGTTAAGCATTGGGTCAGCCGGGGAGACGCTATTGCCCCGGCCCTCAAGAAAACGGGTTTGTTTCCGCCGATCGTGTATCACATTATCGCCACGGGCCAGGCGAGCGGAAACCTGGAGGACGGGCTGATCGACGTTGCGAACATGTACGATGACGAGGTGGAGCTGGCAACGAAGACACTCACGTCGCTGCTTGAGCCTTTGATCCTTCTGTGCATGGGTGCGGTCGTGGGTTTCATTGTTCTGGCTATTTTGTTGCCGATATTTGACGTCAATCAGATGGTTTAACGAGGCTCTTCATATGAGTACCAGAATCGAACGATGTGCTCCGGTCAAAGGTTTCACCTTGATCGAACTGATGATTGTGGTAGTGATCCTGGGCATACTGGCGACGATCATCATGCCCCGGATGCTGAATCGCCCCGAGCAGGCGCGGCGGATGAAAGCGAAAGTCGACATACGCAACATCGAGTCTGCCCTGGCGTTGTTCAAGACCGACACGGGCCGGTTTCCTACCACGTCCGAAGGTCTCGAAGCTCTTGTCTCAGATCCGGGCATCAAAGGCTATAACCGCAACGGCTATCTGGATAAGGTACCTGTAGATCCCTGGGGCAACCGGTACGTCTACATCTGTCCTGGAGTGGCGAGCCGGGACTACGACCTCGAATCCTACGGCAGGGACGGTGAGGAAGGCGGTACTGAAGACAACGCTGACATCGAAAGTTGGAATCTTGATGCATAGAGATCACGTCAAAGGCAACACTGGCCGCCGGACGACGAACGAAGTACGGACCGGAGCGTTTACCTTCGTGGAGGTGATGGTGGCTCTCGTCATTGTCTCCATCTCTCTGCTGGCGTTGCTCAGGCTGCATGTGATGAGCGTGAATATGATGGACAAGGCGCAGGTCACGTCACGGGCCGTCTTCCTGGCGAACGCGAAGATCGCCGACGCTCTGGCCGTCGGCTTTCCGGAGGAAGGGACCCGCTCAGGCGCCGTGACCGAAGACGGCTTGGTGTTGAATTGGACCACGCGCGTCGAAAACGCCCAGCCAAGCCAACCAGAGGACGAAAATGTTCGCGGGTTGCACAAAGTGCTGGTCAACGTCAATTGGAAGCGGGGCACCCGCCCCGAGCACCTGGAGCTATTAACTTACGTTGCGGACAGGAAACGGCCATGAGGGATCGGTCGGGCAAAAACGGCTTCACGTTAGTTGAGATTCTCATCGCTCTGGCTTTGATTGCGACTATTCTGTCCATGGTCTATGGCAGCTACTTTGCGACGTCGAGATCGGCTCAGGCATGTGAGGCCAGGATGGACATGTGTCGTCTGGGACAGGCGACCCTGGATCGGATGAGCCGGCAGATACGCGGCGCGTACGCAGGAACCAGGCCGGCCGACGCGAACTCGGACCAATCCGATGTCCCAAAAGAGGAAACAACGCGGAAACGCGCCATGAGCTACTTCACCGGTGCCTCGGATGTTCCAAAGGGTGACATCCTGCGTTTCATCACGACAAACAGCTCGGATGAAGAGATGGCGAAGCCGCCAAAGGGTTTGTTCGAGGTTACTTACAGGTTCGACAAGAGGTCCGGTACACTTCTGGTTGCCCAAAAAAGGTTCACGGGAATGGCAAAGGACACCAGGATCGAAAGCTGGAAGACGGTGGCGGAGGGCGTCGAATATCTTGATCTCGAGTTCTTTGATGGGCGGCAATGGCTGCGCCGTTGGAGATCTCGGGATGAACGGCGATTACCTTTTGCAATAAGGATAGACATTGGTCTTAGAGATGAAGATGGCCGGCGATATGACGGTGGTACCGTAGTGTACCTGTCGTGCCATCATGAACCGGTAGAAACAACAACCGAAAGGTCACGATCTATAAACAGGCAATGAGTGTCTCACGTGCACAATCCAAGCAAGACGGATTTATCGTCATCGTTGTTCTTTGCATGGTGATGCTGATGAGCGTCTTGCTGCTCGGCTTCCACTACAAAGCTCGCATGGGTTTGCGTTGCGTCGATGATTTTCGCAAGTCCGAGCAAGCTCGCCAATGTGCCCGAGCGGGGTTCAATATCGCGATAGCAGCTTTTCGCAGCAGTACGGACAGTCATACCAACACACCCTGGCTCAGCCTGCTGTCGGGTGAGAGGACCTTTGTCGTGGGCGAAGGCACGTGCGAGGTGACCGTTCGCGGGGAGACGGGAAAGTTGAATGTCAATCTGCTCAAAGACAAAAGCGGTAAATTGAATCGCGTCGCTATCGAGCGGATTTTGCGGCTTTTCGACTTGTTGAACTGTCAGAAAGGCGACTATGCCCAAATCAATTACAGCCTGGTACCCGCACTGATCGACTGGACGGACCGTGACGACGAAGTGACTATCTTACCCTTTGTCAGGTGTCAGGCCGAAGGGGCTGAGAGGGGTGACTATGGCCGGTTGGATTCGTCGGGCTTGTGCAGAAACGGGCCGTTTGAGACGACGGAGGAAATCCTGTTAGTCAAAGGAATGACGCCCGAGATATTTGAGCGGCTCAGCGATTACGTGACCGTCTACGGCGACGGCAAGGTCAACATCAATTATGCTCCGGCCCTTGTTCTTCAAACTCTGTCGGAGGAAATGGATACCGCTCTGGCTCAACGCATAGTGGATCGGCGACAGTTGCAGTTCTTCGAGAGCATCACCGAGCTGAGAGGTCTTCCCGGGATGACGGAGAGCATCTATGACGCTATCCGGCGTGATACGACCGTCGAGCCGCTCACGGATTGCTATCAAGTCATAGCCCGAGGCCGTTGGGACCAGGCAAACCGCACGATTGTCGCAATGCTCGGCACCGATACGGTGACCGGGGACGTGGAGGCGATTTTATACAAAGAGTTTTGAGGATGAAGACGCGACGCAAGCGCGAAAGAAGAAGGAGATAAGAATGAAGGTTAGACGCGCTATCGGTATAGATATCGGCCCCTCCCATTTGTGTGCCGTTCAAGTCTCACGCATCGGCAAGGCGCTCTGCATCGAGCGGATTTTCGGGACGCAGATCCGGAGAAGCACGGACTCGCTGTCGGAGATTGTCCGGGCCCTGGTGCGCAAACACGGTTTCAGCAGGCGCGCGCCCGTGGCGGTTTCCATGCCCGAGGAGGCGGTCTTCTTTCGCACGCTGGATACGGATAACGCTGAACTGAAACAAATGCGTGCATCGGGTCTGCTTGGATTGGACTATGATTTTCCGATAGAGCCTGATCAGACAGTCGCCGGGATAGGCTCGTACCGGCGGTCGACAGCGGAGAAGGTCTCGGTTCTGACAGCGGCGGTATCAAAGGAATCGCTGACAGATTTGTTGAATGTCGTTCGCAATGCTCGGATGCGTCCTCACTTGATCGACGTTGCGGATTTTGCGATCTACGCCGCCGCGGAGCAAAACCACCCTGGAATCAAGACGGGCAGGGCGATCCTGGTATACATAGCCACATCCTACGTAGTGCTTATGGTCACCGAAGGACGTGATATCCTGATGGTTCGACACTTGCCGATTGTTGCCGGCTCCGGCGAGAGTGTCGAGGCCGATGCGCAACGTATGGCTGACGTGTTATCGTCCGAGGCGGAAATCGTCTGGGAAAGACTGTTTGATGAAGGACTTGAGTATAATACACGAGTCTACCTGGGGGGAAACGGCAGTGCTTCCGCGGCTTTGAAGACCGCCATCGAAGAGAATCTGCAATGCCAAACAACCGTTGTCAATCCCCTTGCAAAGATGCTATTGAAAGATATCCATCGCGTCTCGTCAGATATTCTTGTCGCAGAGGGTCTTGCTATAAGAGCTTTAATGCCGGACGAGACGGCCGGGGTTAACTTCCTCGATACGGAGCCGGCCGGTGTCAAGCCGGTACTGAACGTAAAGAAGCAAGTTGCTGTTTGCACCGTCCTCGGCGCGGCCATTATCGTCGTCTCGCTGATCGGCCTATTCCTGCGATTTCATCGCCTGGAAAATCAATACACGGCGGTGAAGAGCGAGATGAAGGACGTCTTCCAGCGGACACTGCCGGACGAGAAGAATATCGTCAATCCGCTGGCCCAGTTGGAGCAAAGGCTTCAGGCTTTACGAAAAGACTATGCCGCCTTTGGTCCCATTGCTGGTACGTCCGCCGGACCACTTGACGTTTTGCAGATCATTGCTGTAAATACGCCTATGGAATTGAAGATCAGCCTCGACGACGTGCAGGTGACTGCACAATCGGTCCGACTTGCGGGGACGTCCGACTCTTTTGAATCCGTGTATGATTGGCAAGACTTGTTGGCCGATGCTTTGCATTCGTCAACGGTGGACGTCCGTGACGTTCGCAGAGAGCCTGACAGTAAAACGGTCCGTTTTGTTCTTTTGGCATCGGTCTCGGGGGAGAAGACGACATGATGCGATTAACACGTAGAGAATACTGGTTGGCTTTTAGCGTCGTCGTGCTTACTGCGACTTGGGCGATATACGCGTTTGCTTTGGCGCCCGCGATGGGGCGTATCGACACACTCGAGCGTGTTATCCCGCAGAAACGCAGCGAACTGAATCGGCTTCGCATCACCGCCCGGGAATACGTCTCTCTGCACGAGGACATTGAGCATCTGCGGGCCAGGATTGCCTCTCAGGAGAACGCCTTTGAACTACTGCCGTTTACGGAATCGCTCGTGGCCCAGTGCGGCCTGACGCAGAACGTAACGATCATGAAGCAGGTCCCGACGCAACCGGGAACGGACATCCAGGAAGTGATCCTGGATGTCGAAATGGAGAACGTGACGCTTCGCCAGCTTTGCGGGTTCGTTGAGAAGGTATACTCTCCGAATACTCTTGTGAGCATCGAGAAGCTCACCATCAAGAAGAATCCCACCGACCCGAACCGGGTCGATTCCAGTATCGAAGTGCGCAAACTCATGCCAAGCCATACTCAGATACGGGATGATTGAATATAGACTTTCGCCCACTTCGTAATTGATCATATCGCGGCCGGCATTAGAGCCGAGTTACCATCCGGGAAGCACTCACCCGACCATTCAACCAGGCCCGGATATTTGTCCGAGACAATCAACTGAGAGCCTGTAAACCCACGTTTCTTCAAGAAACGTAAGAAACCTCCAACCGTTCTTGTCATCCTTGACCGCTTCAACGATTCCAAGGATGTCACGATACCCGTCGGTGCACGCTCCAGTTCGCTAGTATCTTCGCGCAGGTGATCCGCCTCGGGGCCGAGCATGTCACTGAGCCTCCCTTCTGCCGTGTTGCGGGTCATCTCACCGAGATGGTTTTGAATCTGGGTTTCACTGATTTTGATAGCATTACTGGAGTGGTTGGTCCCCACTTTGGAGACGGATTCAATCAAGACTTCTGTTGTCAGTCAGGTAGATTCATCTTATAATGCGGTCTATGGCACGCAGGAAAAAAAACTCTGGGCGGAAATCCGCCGGAAAAATGTCGGGCAAGAGTAAGGCCGTCATTGTCTACGGTATTGTGCTGTCCGCGATTGGTCTTGTCTTTGTTATTGTCTCAGTAGCACCTACAACCATGGGGGCTTTGGGACGTTTCATAAACGAGAGACTCCTGACCGTGGCTTTCGGCAGAGCGTCCATATTAGCTGGAGTGTACTGTCTTGGATTCGGCTTGGCTTTGCTTGCAGCCCGCAAGAAAGTGAAGATCATTGCAGGTCTCACTTGTTTGCTCGTCCCGGCGTTGGTGATTGCAGACGCCTTGCTCTCTGCTGCGCCGGCTGCGGCGCCCGGGTCCGAATTGAGGCACGCCGTTCCCATCGGACATTTCGTGCGCTCAGCGGCGGTCAACTTCATAGGCGGCGCGGGTTTGGTCTTACTCACCGTTGCTATCCTGCTCTGTGGTGTTTTTCTTCTGACACCCCGGCCGGTTCTCACCTATCTTCTGAATCGGATGTGGGCAGGCTGGAAAAGAAGGTGGTCTTCCCGTGCAGTCTCCCGCAGCCCGGAACCTTCGCGGGGGGAGACGTCATCTCTCACTGAGGCGGCGCCGGAGAGGACCTCAGTCAATGCCGGAATGTCGTCTGAAGCCGTCGGAGAGCCAGAGCCGGCCCGACTCAACCTGGAACGGTACAATCGCGAATTCGTGAAAATCCCGACGGGTCTTTTTCAAGAAGACGTTAGCTTCAATACGTCGTTGCCCGCCGGCACAAGGCGGCAGGAGCTTATCGATGCGTTTGCGTCATTCAACATAAATGTTGGCATAGGCGAGATCAAGCGGGGTCCTTCCTTTGAACAGTACGAGCTCATTCCGGGCGAAGCGGTGAAGGCAGCTCAGATAAGAAGCTGTGTCGAGGATGTTTCACTCCGCATAAAGCAGAAGGTCAACGTCCGCAAGCAAAGCGATGCGTCTTTGACCGTCGAGGTGCCTCTCGGGGAGCGGCAGGTTGTCCCTTACGGGTTCTTGCTGGAAGATACGGCCGATGACGCCATGGAGATTCCCATTGCTGTCGGCGTGGATGCCTCCTTTTCGCCATTCAGCATTGATCTGACGGAGTTGCCGCATCTGCTGATTGCCGGCACCACGGGTTCCGGGAAAAGCATCTTCCTCAAAACGCTTATTGCCTCTGTCATGTATCACCTTACTCCCGATGAGGTCCGCTTGGTTCTTATTGATCCTAAGAGGGTGGAATTCGGCGTCTTCTCCTCGTCACTCTATTGTGCATGCAATATCATTAACGACTTCGAAGACGTTCCCCCTGTTCTCGAAGCCCTGGTCCTGGCTCGAAACCAAGGCTTGGGCCTGCCCGTGGTTTACAACACCGGCGGGTACGATTCGATAGCCGCCCTGCGCCATTTGGACGGCGTGGTGGACGTGTATCTCCCGGACGCCAAGTACGCGGAC